>CAQBGY010000751.1 GCA_948759685.1 uncultured Eubacterium sp. | reverse complement strand
CTGAGCGGTATGGGAGCCTATTCCAAAGCATATTTGGATGAGATAATCGAGAATCAGGGAAAACTGTTTGATTATGTGGCAGTAACTTATCCCGATATGGATACGGAGGATTTTATTTGTTCCTATATGAAAAGCAGTACAAGAAAATATGTAGACGAAGCACAGGCGTATGTCTGCACGATGGATGCAAAGACCTTGTGGGAGTATTTTCTGCATACGGACCGATATGAACTGAAAAAAGGGACATCGCTGGGCGGGTTCATGCCTGATTGGATAGGCGAATTTTATGCTTACTATCAATGGCAGTACAACATTCCGAGTGTTGAGGTGATCGAAAAAGTGCCGCTTGCATATTTGAAAAAGGCGTACGCCGGGCTGCATGATCTGGAATTGGAGCTTGCGGTAAGGAAAGTAGGGATCGCATGAATCATATCATTTGTTTTCATAATCCGGATGAGGAATATGGGTATCTGAGCAATTGGTATCTATCCCGTTTCAAAGTGGATGGGATAGTTTTTTCATCTATGGAACAGTTTATGATGTACCGCAAAGCGATTTGCTTTCGCGATAATAATATAGCTAATAAAATTCTTGAAACGGACGATGCTGGCTGCATTAAGGATTTTGGACGACGTGTATCAGAATATGATGAGAACCATTGGAACGGTGTGCGTCAGCTTATTGTTTATGAGGGATTACTTGCAAAGTTTTCGCAGAATGATAAGCTGAAAGTACAGCTTATGGCTACAGAAAGTGCTGTTTTAGCGGAGTGCGCCGTAAAAGACCGTATCTGGGGTATCGGATCGTCAATGAACGACCCGGACAGGTTTGACCGGATGAAGTGGAAGGGGCAAAATCTGCTGGGATATGCCTTGATGATGGCGCGGGACAGGTTGAGATAAAAGAAAGAAATGATGAATGACATAGAAAAGCGATTCATGAGGAGAATAATTGATATGGAAGATGAAATTTTGTCCTTGCAAAACAAAATGAAAAGTTTGGAAAAAGAAAATCGGTATTTAAAATCCCTGCTTGATCAAGCGGGGATTTCTTACCATGTATCTGCCGAAACGAAAAATATGGATTTGTTTGAACCCGATCAAGGGAAGAGGATCATATCCCGAGAGATTACAGATAACGATGCAAATTTGTTTTTTAGTATGTTCTGGGGACGCACGGATGTGTATGCAAAACGTACTGTCAAAAAATCCACGGGAGAGGTCAATTATTATACACAGTGTTACAATTTTTGGAAGCCAGGATGTCCAAGAATGAACGGCAGTAAGATCAAGTGTCAGGATTGTAAAAGACAGGCATACAAGAAGCTGGAGAGGCAGCAGATCATGGCACATTTAAGGGGCGCATCGGAAGAGGCAACGGATGTGATAGGTGTTTATCCGCTGTTGGAGGATGATACGTGCAGATTCCTTGTATTTGATTTTGATAACCATGAAAAGAATGCGGAAAAGTGTGATTTTGCCAATATAGACGATACTTGGAGGCAAGAAGTAGATGCCTTGCGGGAAATCTGTGTCGTTAATGGCATAGACCCTCTGGTGGAGCGGTCAAGATCGGGACACGGCGCACATCTCTGGATCTTTTTCCAAAAGAAAACAGAGGCATCTTTGGCGAGAAAATTTGGGAATGCCCTGTTGAGAAAAGGGGCAGAGTCTGTCAGTTTGAAATCCTTTCGCTTTTATGACAGAATGCTGCCGATGCAGGATCGTCTTTCAACGGGTGGTATCGGCAATTTGATTGCGCTGCCGTTACAGGGACAGGCTCTCAAAGAGGGAAACAGCGCGTTTGTGGATGAAAACTGGAACGCATACCCGGATCAGTGGAAAATTTTGTTAAGTAAGCCCAAACTTTCAAAGGAATTTATAGAGGATAAGATAAAAGAATGGAAAAGCTTTTTGCCAAATGAAGCGATAGCGATAAACGAGGTATTGGAGCAGGATGGAGAAAAACCTTGGGATAAGATGAGAGACTTTTTGAAGTGTGATGTGGACGGAGAAATTCAGATTACTTTGGCGGATGGTATTTATGTTTTTGCAGAAAATCTGGCGCCGAGAATCCAGAACAGAATACGGGAACTGGCGGCATTTCGCAATCCGGCGTTTTATAAAAATCTGGCAATGGGGATTTCCAATTTTTCAAACTCCAGATACATATATCTTGGCAGGGACGAGGGTGGATATATCAGGATTCCAAGAGGCCTGTTGGAAGATGTAACTGCCAGATGTGATAAGGCAGGAATTGTAAATCATATTTGCGATGAGCGCTGTCCCGGAAACGAGATCCGGGCGACATTTGAAGGACAATTGAAAGAACCCCAGCTTTTGGCAGCGGAAGCCATGTTAAAACATGAAACGGGGATACTTCATGCCGCCACCGCATTTGGAAAGACGGTTGTCTGCTGTAATATGATTGCGAGGAAAAAGGTGAATACGCTGATTTTACTGCAATCCTCGGCACTGATAGAACAGTGGGAAAGTGCCATGGAAACTTTTTTGATCATAGACGAAGAACCACCCGAATATGAGACGCCGGCTGGGAGAAAAAAACGGAGGAAAAGTGTTATAGGCAGACTGCAGGGAGCGCATGACTCTACGACAGGAATCATTGATATAGCTATGATCGGTTCTCTTTGCAAAAAGGGAGAGTTTCACTATCGGTTGAAAGAGTATGGCATGGTAATTGTGGATGAATGTCATCATGCCGCATAGATCGGAA
>CAQBGY010000750.1:2149-2748 GCA_948759685.1 uncultured Eubacterium sp. | reverse complement strand
CAGACGTGTGCTCTTCCGATCTTATGGCGGACAGATAATTAATACACCCCAGGTAGAAAACTATCCGGGAATTGAGACGATATCCGGAGCTTCTTTTGCAACCAATTTATATAATCAGGCAAAAGGACTGGGGGCAGAATATCTGAGTGGGAAAGTAACAGAGATTAAAGATTGTGGTGATACAAAAGAAGTTACGGTGAATGATAATTCATATAAGGCTGAATCAGTTATTATTGCAACCGGAGCGAGAAACAGAACTCTAAATGTTCCCGGAGAAATAGAACTAACAGGTAAGGGAGTATCTTATTGTGCTACATGTGATGGTATGTTTTTTAGAAACAGGGATGTTGCGGTTGTGGGCGGTGGAAACACTGCTTTAGAGGATGCACTGTTTTTGTCTGATTATTGTAATAAAGTTTATATTATTCACAGAAGAGAAACGTTCAGAGGAGAAAAACAATTGGAAGAGTCCCTTAGGGCAAAAGAAAATGTAGTTTTCTTGTTAAATCGTGTTGTAGAGGAGATTCAGGGAAAAGAGACTTTGGAATCCATAATCGTAAAAGAAAAAGATGGAGACAAGTCTAAAAAAATATCTATTA
>CAQBGY010000750.1:0-2139 GCA_948759685.1 uncultured Eubacterium sp. | reverse complement strand
GCTGCGACTGCTCCGTCTGATGTAGCTGTCGTAAGCTGTCTTATTGCTGTAGGTCAGGTGCCGGACAATGATGTTTTCTCTAACATTGTGGAATTAGATGAATATGGATATATTGCAGCAGGGGAAGACTGCAAAACAAACTGCGAGGGAGTATATGCAGCAGGGGACTGTAGAACCAAATCAATAAGACAGCTTACGACAGCTACATCAGACGGAGCAGTCGCAGCACTTGGAGCCTGTTCGTATATTAATACCAAGTCATAGGAGGAATTCATGAAAAAAGATATCAGGAAAAAAATTTTAATCGTTGAAGATGAGGAAAAATTGCGGACAACTGTCGCTGATTTTTTGAAGTTGTACGATTACAATATTATCGAGGCAAAGGATGGTGAAGAGGCAGTCCGCAAGTTTGAGGATCAAATGAATGAAATAGACTTGGTTCTTCTTGATATTATGCTGCCAATTTATGATGGACAATATGTATTAAAAAAGATTAGAGAGATTTCAGAGATACCGGTAATTATGATGACAGCAAAATCAGGAGATTATGAGCAGATTAAAAGTTTTGGAAATGGTGTTGATGATTATATTAAGAAACCTTTTATGCTGGCAGTATTAAAGGCAAGAGTAGAGGCAGTACTAAAACGCACACAAAGGGAAGAAGATGACGCAGAGGAACTTGTGGCAGGCAGACTAAGACTTGACTGTAAGGCAAGAAAAATCTATGTTGATGATGATTATATTATTACAACACCAAAAGAGTTTGATTTATTAAGGTTCTTTATACAGAATCAAAATGTTACACTAAAGCGTGAGCAGATACTGGACGCTGTCTGGGGCTCTGATTATGACGGAACTTATAGAACTGTCGATACAATTATCAAGCAGATTCGAATAAAACTAGGAGAGGAATGTCCATATATTAAATCAATATATGGTGTAGGATACATATTTGAGATTTAAAATGTTTAAGACAATTAAAAGTAAAATGATTATCATGCAGACATTGATGATTTTTATTATTTTGGGAATTATGTTTGTGGCGTTTAATGCATTTTCGGAAGATTATTATTTTAATAGAAAGATGCATGTTATCAAGAGAGCCTTTAACTATTTGTCAGAGCAGGATATTCGTCAGGTTTCATATAAGGATAAAGGTATTATCTCTTTTGAAGAACAGAAATTAAGGTTTATTATTTGTGATGAAAATTTTGAACTGATACATGTTACAACAAAAAAGCAGAAGAATAAAAAAGTACTTGCTGCAAAAATTAAAAATCAAGTTGTCGACAAAGTGGATCGGTATAAGGAAAACGAGTTAAAGATGCGGAATGGTCAGGGAAAAATTTCAGGAAGAGGAATTATATCTCAAAATGGTCATAAGTATTATGTGTGCATTTATGAATTAAAGACAAATATGAAAATACATTTTTCATATTACACACTGTTTTTCGGAATGATAATAATATTAGTTGCAATTGTAGGAATTATTGTATCAATTATTATTTCCAATATGATCTGCAAGCCGATAAAACAAATAGAAGCCAATACGAGAGAGGCTGTAAATAATAATTATAATCTTAATATCAGTGAAGAGCAGGAGTTCCTTGAGTTATCGGGGCTGGCTCAAAGTATTAATAAGATGATGGTTAAAATCAGGGAACAGATTGCAAGTTTGGAAGAGGAAATTCGAAGAAAGACAAATGCAGAAAATTTAAGGAGACAGTTTGTAAATAATGTTTCCCATGAAATGAAAACGCCTCTGGCAATTATCTCGAATCAGGTCGAAATGTTAGAAATTTTGCAGGATGAAAATAAGAAAAAGGAATATTACCAGTCAATTATCGAAGAGACAGAGCATATGTCACAAATGATTAATGATATGATTATTATTTATTCGATACAAAATGATGAGGAAAATCTGAAAGTATCTTATTCTGATATTATTGAATTGGTTGAGTTTACATGCAGGGATTATGACAAACTACTGGAAATAAATAATCTTACGATACATGAAGAGTATCCAAAGGAATGTATCGCTCAGGTCAATGAAAAGTTTTTCACGCAGGCTGTAAGCAATTATATTACAAATGCAATAAAGCACTGTAAACGTAATGGAAATATTTATGTCAGACTTTT
>CAQBGY010000749.1 GCA_948759685.1 uncultured Eubacterium sp. | reverse complement strand
AATATTAGGCGATTAATTTTAAATTATCATTTATCCGACGGTTTAGCTCGATTTTGTGCATTATGGACTCGGCAAAGCCAATCAATGCTTGCTGATATTCTTTAGGCGGTAATGATATTCTTATGTCCTTTAGCCTATTTGTATCAATCTTTCCTGCTCCGATGCCTGTTGTCTCTAAGATTGCGCCAATTGAATTCTTATTTCCCATTAACCAATAGAAAAGGAACTTCGTAGAAACTAGTTCTTTGTTATTCGATTCAATGCACTTTACGTCTTGATTATAGGCCAAATCTTTCATAACATAGCAAACTGGAATATGATTAAACAATCCGCTTCCACGAGTAAGCAACAAGATGCTTCCCTTTGGTGCTAATCTACTTCCGTTGTCTAAACCTTCTTGAGATATTTTCAGCTCTGAAGAATACAAATAGTCATCGTACATGAATTTTGCACTTATCCAAGGAATGTCACCTCCCCAATAAGATTTATTACTCTTATCTGGAGTTCCACCGGAATTTAGTGTTATTAGTTCTCCTAATTTGTATTGTTTCCACTGTTCCATAAATGAGAATTTAGCAGTTTAAATCGTTAATTTTTAGTTCACCGGACATCAATCTAGGCAAGAGAGTGTCTCTCAAAACAGATAATTTTGATAATTCAGATTCTATCTGCATTTTTTTTTGAAATATAGGCCTTAATAGAGAATTAAATTCTTTGAGTTCTGTTGATGGTGATAGTATAATTCTTATATTTTCAATATCTGCCCCTCCAATATTAGGCTGAGCACTACCTTGACCTTTACTAATTATTTCATTATAAATTGGTTCATAACTTAAGCAACAGTAAATAAACGGTAATCTATCTAGCGGATTGTTACCTAAAAAGAATTTTCCAACGCGCTGATTTATGTAAATTTTATCATTATGAAATGGGATGATACAGAATTTACCGATAGTTGCTCCTGTCATAGCTATAATCAAATCGCCAGGCGATGCTTGAAAATCTATTGCTTTATATGTTTTATCTGAAGATACATATGAGCAATCAGACATATCTAGCGTTTTGTTATCTGTAATATTCTTAATCTTTATGACTTTAGTTCCTGTTTCTTGCCACCAGGAACTCTTAAACGCATACCCTGAACGGATGGAACAATACTCACCAATAGTGCCAACTTTCCACCCTTCAGGAATCATTCCCATCTCGGAATCCACGAATTTACCGTTCTTAAACGGTTCAAAATCCACGAACCAAGACTTGAACAACGCCTGTGCCTGCTGCTCTAAATTATCATTTATCCGGCGGTTCAACTCGATTTTGCTATCAAGTGAAGAAAGAATTGAAGCAATCTTTTCTTGCGTTTCTAAATCTGGTACTTCAACCTCATAGTTGGAGAATGAACTCTTATTTATAATAGGTACGGCAGTGGAAGTTTTACTAAGATAATTCAACTCTCTACCAACCAATGTCATAAGATAATAAACAAAATCTGCATTGAAATTCTTATTGGGAATAATTGAGTTAAACTGCTGATTCGTAACAGTCGGTTCTATGGTCATTACCACCTTCCCCAAATCAGAGCCTATACAACTCACACATATAGAACGTGGTGGAAGTAAACAATTTCTTACTTCATTCAATCCTTTTTCTGTAAGTGTCTTAGTAGTTCTAGGGGCAGACTTATGAGAGAGGTCCTCCGAGGGGGTCAGGAAAGGTATATCTCCATCATAGTTCTCCGCAACAGATGTCCTTGGCGTTTTTCCCGTAATAATTTTACCAATATCTGATATATGTATTTTTTTCAATTCCATAATACTAACGACATTTATGATACATTTATTCTACACATAGCACTTGAGTTTCAAATTAATCTAATCCTTTGAGCATTATCTAAACGTCTATGACAATAGGAAATTATGCCTAATATTTCCAGCGCATCTTGTTCTTCAATATCCCATAGGACTTTGGGTTCATGTGCTTCGGGATTTCTGAACATACCACACAATCCTTTTAATAAGTTTGCAAAGCCAGAATGCTCATCTTTTTCAGATTTTGAAATGAATCTGTTGATAATCAATACAGGATTACTACTAAAGACCTGTTCTATAAGTTTGTTACCGTCTTCCTTTGAGCCGGACAAATCTCTTATTCTTTGGAACAATCCCTTATTTGCTTCAAAAACAGCATGAAAATAGTTGTTTTGCAGAAGTTCTGCTTTGCAGTAATTTAATATCTCAGAGTGAGCCTTACGCTTTTCTACTTCAATTTTTAGATTTTTAGCTTTTATCTCAACATCTGTAATTCTACTTGCCTTTGGAGTCTTAGAGAATTTACCATCTTCATTATATTTGTAGCCACAAAAAGCAAGTTGCTGATTTATTTTATCTCTTAATGATTCAAAACGCTCCTTTTCAGACACAAAACGTTCTGGGGCAAGAGCCACGGAAATAAACGTAAAAACACAATTTGAACATTTTGATTCATTACATGCTTTAGCAAAAGCATTGTAAAGTCGAAATCGCTTTGTGTTTGTTGGGTCAACATCTTCAATACCTGATTGAAGAAGACATTTATGTATCTCAGATCCAGTTAGACCTTCTGATGTATCGCCTAAAATATTGGCAATACATTCAACTACTACTGGTGTCAAAATATGTAGTTCCATAAATGAGAATTTAGCGGGTTAAATTGTTGGTTTTAATCTCCCAAAAACCGTTTCTTTTGCCGTTTTTGCGTTCGATGATGCCTT
>CAQBGY010000748.1 GCA_948759685.1 uncultured Eubacterium sp. | reverse complement strand
CAGGTGGGGCGCGGTGCAGATGGTGCAGAACCTTGAGGGATTGGGATTTACAGTCGTTCCTTTTGGGCAGGGCTTTAAGGATATGTCGCCGCCCGCCAAACGGCTGATGGAGCTGGTGCTGGAGAAGAACATCGCCCACGGGGGACACCCGGTGCTGCGGTGGATGATGGATAACATCTTCGTCCGTATTGACCCGGCAGGGAATATCAAGCCGGACAAGGAGAAGTCCACGGAGAAGGTTGACGGTGCGGCGGCTACCATCATGGGATTAGACCGTGCGATACGCAATGGTGGCATTAGTACGGGAAGTGTGTATGACGAGAGGGGGATTTTGAGCTTATAGCGGGAGGCATGCAAATCGCATTTTGGTGCAGACTCTACGGTTCGTAGGTTGCAGGAATGGAAAGCGGGCGGTAAAATTTATTTATATTCAGGAAGAGAGGTACTTAAGGATGGGTTATGTAACAGGAAAAACAATAAAGGAATTAAGGGAAAAAAGGAAGGTCACACAGAAGGAGCTTGCTGAAAAAATCGGAGTAGGGGACAAGGCGGTTTCCAAATGGGAGACGGGAGTTTCCCATAGTTAAAGATACCACACCAAATATGATGAACCCACGCTTAAACATAAGTTCAAAACAAAACACCGGATGTAGCAATCAAATAATAGCTTGTATCCGGTGTATTGTTGCATAGGAATTTAATTCTGACGCAATCTTTCAACAGTTGATTTCTTCATCATACGATTTACAAATAGCGAGGGAACCAACCAACAAAAAGCAGTCAGAACAACTATAATGATAAACAACATCCAAACTGGGTAACTAAAAACTGCATATTCGACCATTCCAACAAAGGCTTGATACACAAGAAATAGTACTACATTTCCAAATGTCAAGCATAAGGCAAGTGAAATAAGGGCATACCAAAGTCCTTCCATTTGAAGCATCCGACGACATTGTTTTTTTGTCATACCGATACTCTCCATAACATACAACTCATGTTTTCGTGCTTCGATGTTTGTGAACATAATATTTGCAAAATTAAGAACGCCAATAAAAGCCAGAACGAAAGCAATTCCACCTCCTAATGTGTAGAGTGTGATTTTGGCGGAATGTAACCCCTCTATCAATTCAGCTTTTGAAATTATAGAGATTTTGCCCGACTGATTGCAAAGTTCATGTATATCAGAAAGCACCATTTTTTCGTTTGAGGAAGTGACATCAATTCCAAGTGACGAAATATATGCTTCGGGAGCAAGTTTCTTTGGATTAAAAGTGTCACTATCAAACAAGAGGTAATTCCTAAAAAGATAGATAAAACAGCGAGAATGCTTTTCTTCTTTGTTCTTTGTATGTTTCGCAGAGCCATTCGCCACGCAGAAAAATGTCTACTTTTTAACTGTGACTTGCTTTTTCCTATCTCACGCTGATAATGTAAGGCAGTTACCGGAGAAACCTTTTTGGCAATTTGAATAGGTTTCCGAACAGAGAGAAAAACCATTATCAGTGAAAAAATTGCTGCTCCGAGATAAATAATAGGCTGTTGGACTACTGTAATACCACTGTTTGTCTCCGTTAAGGTACGGAGTGCTGCCGGGATGATGAAATGGGACAAAACAAAGATTGTTAGTAATCCGGCTACAATTCCCAGGCAAGCAAGTTTTATAGCTTGTTTTGAGATGATTTTATCAGAAAAACGCATATCTGCCGTAGTTTCCGGGTTGCTCCAAATATCAAAATTCACTTCGTTGCAAAACGCTTCTGATACCAATAAGTAAGCGATGTTTCCATCTCCAATATAATCATATTCGTCAAACCAGCCCGACAAGTGAAAAGTCTTCTGTGACTCAATCATGGAACTATTTTGGTAGGTAAAGGGCAATTCCATTCCTATATAGGGATTTGTTATGTTCCATTTTTCTAAAACCCAAAGAGGAACCATGATTTCATTTGCACCACTGGGGTAGCTGCCGTTGATATTCTCCAAGACGGGAGTACGATGTTTTTCCCATTCAGACGAATTGTAAAATCTAAAGCCATAATAAAGGTTTGAATTGTTTGTATCAAAGTCAGCCTTTACAAAGCTCGGTAAAAACACATCGGCTCGAATACCTATATCTTTTATTTCTTCTGACACTGATAAATATTCATACTGATGTGCAGATGGAGCATTTAGTGTCGCATGACCATTTGTTCCCCTGGTTTGTTCTTGCTGAAGTTTCCAAGAATTGACATAACTACCACCAATCGAAAAAACGGTACAAATTAAAAGTGTTGTTAGGAATATAGCTAAAACTGCAATTCCATTTCTTAATTTATTTCGTTGGAAACAGCGGCTTGCCAGCTTTTGGATGATAGCCTTGTTGTTATTGCCAAATAAAATATCATTCATAGTTTTCGCCCCCTTTATTCGGAAATTCTTCCATCCTCAATGCGGATAATACGGTTTGCAAGCTGGGCGATTTCGCTATTGTGGGTAATCATCACAATCGTTTGATGAAACTTCCGGCTCGTTGCTTTCAGCAGTCCCAAAACATCGCCGCTTGTTCTGCTGTCAAGATTGCCAGTTGGTTCATCGGCTAATATAATGGCAGGCTTTGATACAAGGGCACGAGCGATTGCTACACGCTGTTGCTGACCGCCGGATAAGTTGTTCGGCATATTTTGCAGCTTATCGCCCAGTGCCAGCATTTGCACAACTTCATCCATGAAATTTTTATCTACTGTATCGCCATCCAATTCTACGGGCAAAACAATGT
>CAQBGY010000747.1 GCA_948759685.1 uncultured Eubacterium sp. | reverse complement strand
TGGTTATTTTTCTATCCACTATCTTATTTGACGCTTACGTTGGGTAGCTTTTTATTCTAACATTTCAACGCTTATCTATGATTTTATCAATTAACCCAAAATCCATTGCCTCTGTTGCTGACATATAATTATCGCGTTCTGTTGCAATGGCGATTTCCTCAATGCTTTTTCCAGTATTCCCTGCTAAAATAGAGTTTAGGCGTTCTTTGCTTTTTTGTATATGGTCGGATGTTATTTTTATATCTGTTGCCTGTCCTTGGATACCATTTCCATGAATTGCTGGTTGGTGTATCATTATTTCTGCGTTTGGCAAAGCGATACGTTTTCCTTTCGTTCCGCCAGCTAATAAAAAAGCTCCAAAGCTGGCGGCAAGACCAATACAAATAGTTGAAACATCACATTTTATATATTGCATTGTATCATAAATAGCAAAACCGGCTGATACAGAACCTCCGGGACTGTTTATATATAACTGTATATCTTTTTCGGGGTCTTGTGCTTCTAAAAACAACATTTGAGCAATAATCAGACTGGCTGACGTATCGCTTACTTCTTCCCCCAAAAAAACAATTCTGTCGGATAGTAACCGTGAGAAAATATCGTAACTTCTTTCTCCACGGCTTGTTTGTTCAATAACGTAAGGTATCGTACTCATGCAGCAATCTCCTTAATTTGTGTAATAAATTTGTAACTAGAGATATAAGAACAGCACAAAGAAATTCTGTTTTGTTTTGGCATAAAGATTCCCATATCCCTATAAATTTTAGGTGGATATAAATATATTTGTTTAAAGGCAAATGAAAATGATTGTTGTGTATCATATCCGGCTTCATACGCAATTTGCATTATTGGTTTATCTGTTTTTACCAGCTTTTCAGCAGCAACAGTGAGCCTGCGGTTTTGTAAATATTTATATATGGTAATTCCTGTATACTCGGTAAAAATGCGATTAAGATAGAATTTGGAATAACCAATATTTTTTGATATATTATCTAAGTTGATTTCTTTCTCTAAATTCTTCTCGATATAATCTATGGTTTTTTTAACAACTTCTTTTTGGTCTTTCATCATATATCCTCCTTGCACTCTTATCTATTATAGCAAGTTTAAATATACGTGTCTTAATAAAAAATGCTATTTTGGTACAAAATTTTAAAATTTATGCGCTTTGGCTTCTTTGGTTCGGAATAGTGTGGTGCTGGCAGTCTATCTCCTGTTTTCCGTTGCTTGCTTCTTTACCGTACATGAGCATTGCACAAGGGCGTAAAGCAGCATAATAATCATGACAATCCCTGATATTATTATTGTATGCTTCAGATTTTGAGTAAAAAACATAAAAGCCAGTGCAACGACTGGCTCTAAAGGTGTGTAAAATATAATTATTTCTTTCATGAAACTATAAGATTCCACTATCACATTTTATCAAGAATTTCTTCGATTTTCGCTTTTAAAAGCGGTACATCCTCCTGAATGGTATCCCATGCTATTTTTATAAATATTAGCATATTGATGTGCAAACACATCCCGAATACCGCACCAGGCTTTCGGTAAGATCCTGAAGCATACTGGTCCCCGGCAGGGAAAGTTTCTCCCCTTTTTCAAAGAGCAAATCTATATCACTGTCTTTTGTTGCAATTCCTTTTGCATGGGAACCAAATAAATACATTCTGCGTAACCCATATTTTGCAGCAATCGGTGCGCTTTTATCTTTGATCCGATTAATATCCGCCAAACGTACAACCTCATCCACTCTGCTTTACCCGGAAACAGACATCATTTAATTTTTGAAATAGCTGATCTATAAATGTATTGCCTTATGGAAAACAAACCATTTGGAACCGATTTTCAACTGTTTATATTATTTCCCTGATTTTGCTTTTTGTACGGAATAGTGCGGCACCGGCCGTCTGTCTGTTTTCTGTTTATAGTTACTGCTTCTTTATCGCCCCTGTGCATTCCTCCACGGCTTCCGGCTCTCCACTGGTCGCCCTTACAATCGTTTCATAAGACACAAGATTATGATTCCGCATGTGACAATTCCTACATTTCTTTTTGTAACATCTGCAAGGCACTGTGGAACCCGCTCCTGCAAAGGAAACAGCTTTTTGAAAATGTCGGCGTGCAATTACAAGAAGCGAATTACCAAGACAAAGTGACGGTTGCTGAATTATGCGAGGTAACGCAGTCACTCTATCGGAATGCCGCAGACCATGGGGAGCTTCTGAAACAATTTGGTATTTTCGATAAAGCAAAAAGCATGGTCAACGAGCTTTCTGGAGGACAGCGGCAAAAGCTGTTTATTGTTTTAGCTCTGATACCACAGCCTAAAGTTGTTTTTCTGGATGAGCTGACGACAGGGCTTGATACAAAAGCCAGACGGGAGGTATGGAAAATCTTATCTGACCTCAAAGAAAAAGGATTAACAATTTTTCTGACTTCACATTTTATGGACGAGGTAGAAGCGTTGTGTGACTGGGTCTGCATACTCAAAAAAGGAAAAGCTGTTTTTTATGGAACGGTAGAAGAAGCCATTGCAGGAAGTCCGTATGACAAATTTGAAGATGCGTATTTGTGGTATTCTGATGAGGAGGCAAGCAATAATGAAAACATTTAAAACAATGCTGAAAAATGAGATGAAACTTTCCCTGCGTGATATGAACATGGTAATATTTGCAATCTGCATTCCCCTTGTAGTTTTGATGATACTAGTGTAGTGACATATTGATATTTAGCCAAATGTTCCTGGCTATTGCTGCCA
>CAQBGY010000746.1 GCA_948759685.1 uncultured Eubacterium sp. | reverse complement strand
GGGATATAAGGATGTAAAGGAACGTTCTGCGATTGTACGCTTTAAGGCAGTAGGAGAAGAAGCTTACATCTTAGCATGGACAACAACACCTTGGACATTGCCATCTAACGTAGGTCTTTGTGTGAATCCGGTAGAAGATTATGCAAAGGTAAAAGCAGCTGATGGAAATGTATATTATATGGCATCAGCACTTCTTGATACAGTACTTGGCAGTCTCGGAAATGAAGAAGAAGGTGTTAAGGCATATGAGGTTTTGGAAACATATAAGGGAAAAGACCTTGAATATAAAGAATATGAGCCATTGTATGAATGTGCTCATGAAAAAGCAGAAAAGCAGCATAAGAAGGGATTCTTTGTTACCTGTGATTCTTACGTAACATTGACAGATGGTACAGGTGTTGTTCATATCGCACCGGCATTTGGTGAGGATGATGCCAATGTAGGCAGAAACTATGACCTTCCATTTGTACAGTTAGTTACAGAGAAGGGCGAAATGTCAGAAGAGACTCCATTTGCAGGGTTATTTGTAAAGAAAGCAGACCCGGAAGTGTTGAAGGACTTAGATGCCAGAGGATTACTGTTTGATGCACCAAAGTTTGAACATAGTTATCCACATTGCTGGAGATGTGATACTCCATTAATTTACTATGCACGTGAGTCATGGTTTATCAAAATGACTGCTGTAAAAGATGATTTGATTCGAAATAATAATACAATTAACTGGGTACCGGAAAGTATCGGTAAGGGACGTTTTGGCAACTGGCTGGAAAATGTTCAGGATTGGGGTGTCAGCCGTAATCGTTACTGGGGTACACCTTTGAATATCTGGCAGTGTGACTGTGGATGTATGCAGTCGATTGGCAGTCGTCAGGAACTTTTTGAAAAGTCCGGTGATGAAAAGGCAAAGACAGTTGAATTTCACAGACCTTATATTGACGAGATTACAATGCCTTGTCCGGAATGTGGCGGCACAATGAAGAGAGTTCCGGAAGTGATTGACTGCTGGTTTGACAGTGGAGCAATGCCATTTGCACAGCATCATTATCCGTTTGAAAATAAGGACTTATTTGAACAGCAGTTTCCTGCTGACTTTATCTCAGAGGCAGTTGACCAGACGAGAGGATGGTTCTATACATTGCTTGCAGAGTCTACATTGTTATTTAATAAGGCTCCATACAAGAACGTTATCGTTTTAGGACACGTTCAGGATGAAAATGGACAGAAGATGAGTAAGTCAAAGGGCAATGCAGTGGATCCGTTTGATGCTTTAGAAAAGTATGGTGCAGATGCCATCAGATGGTATTTCTATATTAACTCAGCACCATGGCTTCCAAACAGATTCCATGGAAAAGCTGTGGAAGAAGGACAGCGTAAATTTATGGGTACTCTTTGGAATACTTATGCCTTTTATGTTCTCTATGCAGAAATTGATCAATTTGACCCGACAAAGTATGAACTTGAATATGATAAATTATCAGTAATGGATAAATGGTTATTATCAAAGATGAATTCTATGGTGAAGACAGTAGACGAGAATCTTGGAAATTACCGCATTCCGGAG
This sequence comes from uncultured Eubacterium sp., assembly GCA_948759685.1. Next base: position 1,199 of record CAQBGY010000746.1, on the reverse strand, counting down.
GCTGCAAGAGCATTGGATGAGTTTGTAGATGAAATGTCTAACTGGTATGTAAGACGCTCCCGTGAACGTTTCTGGGCGAAAGAGATGCCGCAGGATAAGATTAATGCGTACATGACGCTTTATACAGCACTTGTTACAGTAGCAAAAGCAGCAGCTCCAATGATTCCGTTTATGACAGAAGATATCTATCAGAACCTTGTTCGCAGCGTAGATAGTACTGCAATAGAGTCAATTCACCTTTGTGACTTCCCGGAAGTAAATGAGGCGCATATTGATAAAGAATTGGAAGATAATATGGAGAGAGTTCTGAAGGTAGTTGTTCTTGGCCGTGCTTGTAGAAATAAGTCAAATATTAAGAACAGACAGCCAATCGGAAAGATGTTTGTAAAGGCTGATTTTGAACTTTCTGAGTTTTATAAGGAAATTATTGCAGATGAGCTGAATATAAAAGAAGTAGAGTTTACGGATGATGTAAGAGCATTTACTTCATATTCATTTAAACCGCAGCTTAGAACAGTTGGACCAAAATACGGTAAGTTCTTAGGAAAGATTAAAGAAGCATTGGCAGCATTGGATGGAAATGCGGCAATGGATACTTTAAATGCCGGAGAACCTTTAACGTTTGATTTCGACGGAGAGAAAGTAGTTCTTGAAATGGAAGATCTGTTGATTGATATGGCACAGGTTGAAGGTTATGTATCAGAGGGCGAAGGCGAACTTACTGTGGTACTTGATACGAATTTAAGTGATGAATTAATCGAGGAAGGATTTGTCCGTGAGGTAATCAGTAAAATTCAGACCATGAGAAAAGAAGCAGGGTTTGAAGTTATGGATAAAATTATAGTAAATGTAGCTAACAACAATAAGGTTCAGAGTGTAATTGAGGGCAATCTTAACGAAATTAAGTCTGAGGTGTTGGCAGATAAAATCGAATTTGATAAAATAAACGGGTATGAGAAAGAATGGAACATTAATGGTGAGAAAGTTACATTTAGTGTTGCAAAAATCTCATAATCAGCTAGTTATATGAACAGGAAATATTATATAAAGGAACGGTTTATATCGTTCCTTTATCTATAGAAATAGGAGAGGGACAATGAATAAAAAAATGACAATCAATCAAAAAGAAGCGTTTAAGACAGAATTCAAAAAACGTGTGAACGATCAGGCAAAAATGCTTTATCGTAAAACTCTTGATG
>CAQBGY010000745.1 GCA_948759685.1 uncultured Eubacterium sp. | reverse complement strand
AGAAAGAGTGCCTATAATTATGCTGATATCGAGTATCCTGATGATTGTATTGTGGATTTCGATATGAAACTGATTGATTTATTCAAGGAACTGGATAAAAAATCATTATCTGTGAAGGAGCGAATTAAGCAGGAATTTTACAGAGTTAAAGAAATATTAGATAGTAAAGTTCCATCTCGTATAGAATTGTTTACATATATGGATGATGATATTTATCAGTATTGTATTAAACATGCAAAGGAAAATCCATTTCGAAGATATATGGAATTTTTAAATGAGATGCAGGAACTTTCGGTGGATGAAGAAGTGGTATATTCGGGAATAGGAAGAGAATTTCTCTCCTTGATTGAAACTACTGATATGCAGAAGGTTTATAAGATGCCAATTTTATATAGTTTCTATAATGATGGAGATATACGATTGGCAGTTAAAGATGAAGATGTGTTAGCAGCATGGAAAAAATTCTTTGATAATGGAACTAATTGGAAAGATTTGTCGGCAGACGCATCCTATGCTGATTATCGAGTTATGACGGATAAACAGCATTTAAGCAAGGCGAAAAGTATGCCGATTAAATTTTTAAAGGCTTCCGGCAAAGGATTCTTTATTGAGAAAGATGGCTATGCAATTGCAATTCGGGATGATTTGGATGAAATAATAAGGAATGAAGCTTTTAGGAAACATATGAAGGATATTTTGGAATACCGTACTATGGACTACTATCGCAGAAGATATAAAGAAAAAGTACAATTGAGATAATAGTAGTTTGTTGGAGGTAAGAGATAAGCGAAACTATCAGATAATAAGAATGACAGAAGGGAGTAGCGGTCGGGGAATGTTACATAATTAATTTTTTCTGGTAATATTGTTAGAGAATCCGGTGAATGTGGGTAGAAAATTTGGATGGATGCACAAAGAAACTTCATTTGAAAAATCCCGGTGTATGGTGGTAAAGTAAAGAATTAGAAATACTTTGCGAAAGTAAAAGGCAATCTCACCCCCCGTTACAAGGGATTGGGGCGGGATAAAAGGAAAAAAGAAAGGGATATAAAAAATGAAATTACATATCGGCTGCGGTTTCCGCAACCTACCGGGTTACAAACATTTTGATATCAGGAAATTGGATGAACATATTGATTATGTGGGGAGTGCACAAGATCTGTCCCAGTTCCCGGATGGTTCAATCAAGGAGATATATGCCTGCCATCTGCTGGAACACTTCGGAAGGAATCAGGTTAACGAAGTCCTGAAAGAATGGTATAGGGTGATATGCCCAGGGGGTGGGCAGATACGTATTGCAGTGCCGGATTTCGGGGCTGTTGTGGAGGAATACAGGAATACTCATGACCTGTTTCCACTGTTGGGGCTTTTGTATGGCGGGCAGGATTATGATTTCAATTTTCACTATGTTACATTTGATTTTGACAGCCTGAGAAAACGCCTGGAGGATGTAGGTTTTGTGGATGTGAGAAGATATGACTGGAAGGAGTTTCTGCCAAAAGAGTACGATGATTGCAGCCGTGCATATCTTCCGCATATGGATTTTGAGAACGGGCGGTTGATGAGCCTGAATGTGGTGGCAAGGAAACGATAAATGGGAAGGTTTTTTCAGGAGATAGTGGTGCTGGTTCGGCTGCTAATTGGGCAGGATGGATTGATGATGCGGACGGAAGTATTTGTTGTATAAAAGTGTTTAACTTATCAAAGAAGTCCCACCGCTTCTAAGTCGTAAAGATGAAAATGGTGGGTAAGGGGGATAGCATTATGTCAGGTGGGGCTTGAATCCTACCTGACAAGCTATGGGAGGAGCATAGAGATATGAGGAAGCAGCGGAGCGGATTCTGAATTTTCTTTGACTGGAATGTGATATGATAAAGAATGTTTTGTGAGGTTCTAGGTGCTGTGGTAAATTAAGTGACCCTGGTTATATTGGGATATGGATTGGGCGGGGATAATTAGATAATTAAAGTGTGAGGAAAATGCTGGGTCTACCGGCATTTTTTTGTTGTTTATTACTGTTTTTTAGAAAAAAGTGGTGGGAAGTTAAAAGAGAATGTACATTTCTGGTGGAAAAGGTAATGAAGTATTGCAATGTATTACCTGCAAATATTGTAAAAATCATGATGGTTTGTACTTTTAATCGTTAGAATTGTATCATAGGATGATTTGTTTGTCAATCAATTTAGGATTTGTTTTTGAATACGTGTATTTTTTTAGTTCTAAAATCATCTAAACAGAAGGAATTATTTCTTTGAAATATCAGGATATTTCACAAAGGTCTTTATACTTCTTCCATAATTCGCCGTCAATTCGGTGTCAGCTTTTCTATCTAACTAAAATATCAATATGTTGTCTTTTTATGTGAATTAATAGATCAAAAATTGTATTTTATCGCCGTCAATTTATGGTCATCAACTTCCTGAAAGCCCTTGTCTTCTGGGGTTTGAAGGTTGGTAATACATTGCAATACTTCATTACATTTTATATCAGAAATGTAGACCCATCCAATACTTTTTGCAAAACCAGAAAGCTGTGGATGGACTGGGGCAAAAATGCCGGAAAGGAGCCGCTACATGGGAAATATTTTGTTTGAACATAACCTTAAAGCCTACAAAGCGGCTTCCTTACTTATGCAGGAAACGGGAAGGGCAGCAGTGATCCACCCGACAGGGACTGGGAAATCCTTTATCGCGTTTAAACTCTGCGCCGACAATAAGAATAAGAAAATTTGTTGGCTTTCGCCCTCCGAATATATCTACA
>CAQBGY010000744.1 GCA_948759685.1 uncultured Eubacterium sp. | reverse complement strand
CTTTCCGGGCGCGGTTCATGGGGGCCCGGTATGTTTCTATGTCCGGCCCCCGTTTCCCGGCCCAAAAGCTAACATCTGAGAGGAGGTAACTTTGGAAAAAGCGCAGGAATACAAGTATTATTCTACCCAGCGGCCCGTTGACATCGGCACGTTCCCCAATGGCAAGGAAAACCCGCCCATCCGGATCGAAAACTACGAGGGCCGGATTTGGGTGGAGCATGATACCCGGCTTGCATGGGGCGAGCTGGCCTATGCCCAGCCGCTCACGGAAAAGGAGCTCTATAATTACGAGCTCAAGCCATCCCGTGATAACCCGGATATGCGGCGGCTGATGGATACCCAGGCCCAGGTGGTGGGGAAATGGGAGGACGAGGGCCGCGTCCCTGATGGAAAGCGGCTGACATGGTTTTACCCGGATTTTGGGTGCTATGTGGTGAAAGAATTTGTTTCCCCGGAGCGGCTGGCCGAGTGTGCCCGTGGGGTGGAGCTCCAGCGGGCCGCCGCTGAACGCAGGCAGGCCCGGCAGGAAAAGGCCCCGATTGCCGCCCAACTGCGGGAGGCCGGGAAACTGGCCGGGGAACGGCAGGCCCCCGCCGCGCCTAAACGGAACGCGCCCGACCGGGGCGATAGGTAACGTGGCCGGAAAAAAGCGCCGCCGCCCCGTCCATCTCCATGTGATGGTGTCCGAGGAAGAGCAGGCGCTTATCCGGGAACGCATGGCCCAGGCGGGCATCCGCAACATGGGCGCGTATATGCGGAGGATGGCCCTTTGCGGCTATGTGCTCCAGATTGACCTTGCCCCCGTCCGGGAGCTGGTGTCCCTCCAGCGGCGGTGCTCAAACAATCTCAATCAAGTGGCTATCCATGCCAACACCTACGGGGGGATTTACCCCGAGGAAATATCGGCCCTCCAACGGGACTACTCCGCTTTGTGGGGGCCTCTGTCTGATTTGCTGAAACAGCTTTCCGCGCTGGTGGAGCTGTGATTTGCTGGGGAGCGGTGCTGTGCCGCTCCCCGGCTTTTCGTACTTCGGGACATTTTGTCCCAAAGTACAGGTAGATTGTTGGATAAGAATATGATATACTAAATCTCTAATCAAAGAACAAATCAAAAAATGCTCTTTGATTTTGAATCAATTCGGTGGAAGAGGTAAATATATGGGGATTATTGGAATAGGAAAAGAAACGTATTTATATGTCAATGGCATTTCATGTTCTCACGAAATAAATTTGCGAAAAGACGTTACACTTATACCTGTTGATTCAAAAATGAAATTTGATATAGTTTCAAAGTTAATTAAAAACGACATTGATTTTTCTGTCGCTGTTTTGAGTTCTGAAACATTATCCTCCCAACTGAGAATAACTTCTTCTGATGCTGAACAATTAGCAGTAGCGACTTGGAATGCACAATGGGATTGCATCTTGTTGGGAGCACTTTTTAATTGTGAAGTTATGAGCAATCTACAATCTGATAAACCCGTTAATACGCAAGAAAAAGCAACGTACATAAATATTACAAACTATGCGTTTCATGCGTTGTTGAGGGAATGTTATAATCTCTCTGAAACTGATGAAAAATGGCTTAGCAGCTATTATTGCGTTGCTATGAAACTAATAGAATTTGATACTTACAGAACGGCGGTTCATGCTTTGGCAAGCTATCGATGGCACTCAATGCCGCGTGTTCAACTGGCAATTTTATGGTCTGGAATTGAATCCTTATTTAATGTTAGCACTGAAGTTAGTTTTAGAGTAAGTCTTTATATTGCGCGGTTCTTAGCTGGTCATGATGATATAAAGGCGAATGAGGTATTCAAAAAAGTTAAAAAACTCTATAATATGCGTTCATCTGCAGTACATGGAAATAAGATGAAAGAGGATATTTCCTCATTTGTCACTGAATCTGCTGTATTGCTTAATCAGTTAATTATACATTGTGCAGAAATAGGAGAATTGCCTAATACAGAAAAACTCATTTTTAATATATAAATTGCAAAATAATTTCCGCTATATTGTTCACGAATATTGGTGGTGTAATGCTTTGGGACATTTCGTCCCAAAGTTATGATTCACTGCAAAGGAAAATATAATATGTTTTTATGAAAATAAAAGTAAAATAGAAAGAAGTGTATAGTATGGTAGAAAATATGTCAATGGTTACTCATCAAATGTTTGAACATGCGTGTGCTTTTGCAGATTGTGCAAGATATTGCCAAATAGAGCCGAACAATATAAAGCACCGAACAAAATCCCATTCTGTATCGGGAATTGTAAATTCCGCTTTTGCTTGTGAAGTATTCCTTAAAACATTACTGGTTTTTCACGGTGTCCCGGTTGAAGAACTAAAGTGTCATGACTTGAAAAGACTATGGGAAAAATTCAAAACAAAGGATGCAAATACTGCATTATCCGTTGAGCTTGGACTGCGTGAATGGTTCAAGTCCCAAAATGCCAATATGTTTGATGAAATGTTAAACGATATTTCAAATGCGTTTGAATATTGGCGATATATTTATGAGAAACAAGAGGGACGCATCAATCTAAACTTTTTAGTGGGTTTTAGAGATTTGTTACGGGAAGTATGTTGCAATCAATTATATGGGAAATCATGGAGCGAGTACGAAAAGGGAGAATAATATAGAGTCATTCATATATGGATGGAATATGACAGCGGGCGCTTTGCCTGCTGCCTTTTTTCATGGCGAGAGGAGGTGCTACCACGGCCACGACCTACATCCGGCCCTACAAGCAGGCGGC
>CAQBGY010000743.1 GCA_948759685.1 uncultured Eubacterium sp. | reverse complement strand
TCTTAAGGTCCCAAAAACGCCCATTTCATCGAAAGCATAATCAGTATTCCCAATAGAACGAACCGGTCAAGGTATAGAAGGAATGGTTGGAATAAGTCAAACCATATACCTGACGGATGCTATTTTATTTTTTTTAATATCCTGTCCCAGCAAATCTCGTCCGTCACCCGGTTCTTCGATGTCCAGATGCGCGTAGCCTTGCCCACAATATATTCCTCCGGCAAAAGCCCCCAATAACGGGAATCCTGTGAGTTGTAACAATTGTCACCCCCCATAAAGTAATAGTCGTGCGTAAATACATAATGATTTATCTCACTACCGCCCAGATAGAAACGTCCGTCGCATGCGGTCAGTTTCTTGCGCTGCTCCCACTCTATAAGGTTACGGTAAACCGCATAATGGTGCCTGTCCAACCTTACGGTATCTCCCCGGGCAGGCAAATAAAGCGGACCAAATTCCTGCACCGTCCAGCCCGTCACACTGTCCAGAGGATAAGCCTTGAAAGAACCACCCTTTATCATCTCCTCTCTGTTTCTTTCACTACGCATATAACGGGCCAGGCTGTTCTGAGAATCTATATTTCCCAGTTCTCCCCTGTATCCACGGACACGGTAATGCGCATTGCGGATTTCCACCGTATCGCCCGGCAGGGCGATGCAACGCTTCACATAATAGCGCATCACATCAAACCCGATGCTGTCCCAACGCTCCGGATAAGGAAAATTAAAAACCAGCACCTCGTTACGGCGGAATTTTCCTGTCCCCCTCAGCCGGGTAATCTCCAGCGGCTTGTGGTCGAAAGCGTCATTCAAGTTGAAAATCCGCCCCCCTCTCAACACTTTGTTCACCAGCACACAGTCACCGGGGACAATGGCAGGCGTCATGGAATCCGTAGGAACGGAGAACGAAGAGAACAGGAACACCTGCGACAGCAGCCATACAGCCGACACACACAGAAAAGCCACCGACAGGTACAAAAGCCTGTCAATCGCCACCGACAAGTATTTCTTGGCTTTCTCCTTCATCATCCGTTCTTTTCGCCAACCGTTCCGTTGGCACATCCCTTAATATCCGGTCCTTTCATGACCCCGGATTTATCCACATAAAAAGTATCTGTGAGGAAATGCAATGTTTTCCCATCCGGAGTAAATAAAGTATCACAAAAACCTATGTGATAGGGCATTTTCCGTATCAGAAAGGTTGCAGCCGCCAGCTTTAAGGAATCGGATTCATAATGTTGCAATACTTTCTCCAACTCCGCCCTATTCTTTCCCGCCTGACGCAAGGCCCATTCCAAAGAGTCCACATGGGTTGTACAAGCCGGAAGGAGTAACAGAACAACCCCAAACAAATAAATAATGTGTCTTTTCATTTTTCCCTCTTTATTTTTTTATATCACGCCTCCCACTTTGTACCGGAACAGCCATAAGGCAAAGCCAAAACTCCAAAAAGCGAATATTTCGATTACTCATTTCAAGACAAATCGTCTTACGACAAATTCTTCTCCATCTAATGTGGTACCATATAAAATGTTTTTTGTTCCATCTACGCCAAAATTACAGATAGGTTGGTCCAGCCTGTAAGCATTGATCAAATTACCGTCCCAATCAAAAATTACCATTTCATCAGCAAAATAATTTGGCATACCTTTATAAAAAGGATTTTCATTTTCTTCTTTCCTTGTATATGGCAAGACGAGGCAATAGATTTTATCAGCGGTAACTTTTGCAATGATGCCACCTAAACAATCATCTTTTATTTTTCGCTCATTATTTACTGATTCATATTGAGGGAGAATAGAATATAAAGGAATTTGCTTGCCTATCTGTCTATTTTCCATTTCCAGGATTTTCGCATATTTTCCCAATCGGCAGACGTATAACAACTTGTTTTGTCTGGGATGTTTTAAAAGTTGCGCATCACAATAAATCATGTGTTCCACAATTTTAAAACCTGAAGGAAGATTAAATCCGGGAAAAGAAAAATCAAGATCAGAGATACTTCCTGTTTGTAAATTAACACGAGACAAGATATTAATGCTATTCAGTTTTGAACCCGACACAATACAAATACTGTCATCCAATATTGCAATAGAGGGATAAAACAGACACTCTTGCGGATCAGGGAACTTAGTAATCTTCCATTTCTCTTTATTATAAATATCAGTTTTTTTCACTGTATATATTTCTTTTACCATTCCTGAGTAGTTTGAAATATAAAATACTGAATCGCCTTCATTTCCCCACAAATCAGGATGAATCATTTCAAAAGGTCCTACTCCTTTAGTTAAAAAGCCGCCTTCTTTTATTAGCTTTTCACCTTCTACACGGTAAACCCCGTACAATAATTCATTAGATAACTCTTGAATGATCAAACGGTTGTCTGTTACCAAATCAACTTTCATCCCCCATATTGTAGAGTCGTTTTTCAGATTTGTTCCATTTACATTAGTATATGCCAATTTGCCTAATTGTGTATTTTTATCTATCTTTCTTTTATTGGACGTACAAGATAGGCTTAATACAAGCAATAACAGATAATATATATAATTTCTCATTCTTTCTTATTCCTTTTTGATTTATCAGTTACGAATTACCTTCGTAACTGATATTTTTCATACTAAAAATAATGATCTTCATAAGTGGTCATCACTGGTCTCCAAGGATTGCTATAGTCAACTATCCCACAACGATATGTTATTCGATAACGACAACCGCCATTTCCAGATCCTTCAGACTGAGCCAACGCTTCCACATTAGCCAA
>CAQBGY010000742.1 GCA_948759685.1 uncultured Eubacterium sp. | reverse complement strand
CGCAACTTCTTTCTTTAAGTCGGCAATGCGCTTGTCCGATGCTTTCTTTTCCTTTTTTGTCGGTTCAAACAGTTGAGGTGCTTGTAAGGTTGCCAACTCAGAGCGGCGTTTGTTCAATCTAACCAATCGTGCATCCCTGCGGTTGATTTCTGTTTTCAGTTTCGACTTGATTTCAGTTATAAGCGTTTCCAAATCCTGCTTTTCGCTTTTACTTTGGGCATTTTTATATTTAGCTACAGCCTCCTTATATTGGCTGATACTGATACCAGACTCTCGCAGTACGGTCTGAATACTGTCAGTCAAAGCGAATCGGTGAAGCAAAGAATTTCCACACTTGATATTAATGTCTATATTTGGCAAGGTCTCCAAATAAGTATAGTTACTTTCAGCTGTATAGTAAGCATTCTTCAACAATTCAATCCACAGTCGTAGGCTGCAAATCTTCACAGAGTTGGGATTAATATCAACGCCAAACAAACAGTTTTCAATGATTTGACGCTTCTCCTTGAAAAGGGTTTCCTGCATGCGGCGACTTTCCGCATTGAGTGTGTTGTAAGCAAATAAGTTGCCTTCGGCATCGGTCACAATTAGCTCATCATTTTCAATGGCAAGTTGATAGTCAGCTTTGCGGATACGCTTACCGGCAGCATCTACCAAAATACCCAATTCGTATTTCAAGAGTATCAACTCATTGAGAGCAGACACAAGAAAGTGCCCCGAACCAACAGCAGGGTCACATAGGTGTAAATTGTTAATCAGTTCATTGGCTTCAGCTATATTGTCGATACGGTTGTATAGGTCTGTACGGGTGGCACAATTCCAGCCATAGCAATCATTAAACTTTTGCAGTACGGTCTTGGTGATTGCTTCGCGGCACATAAACATAGTGATAAAGCCTGGTGTGAATACTGAACCATCTTTGTGACCGTTTATTTTCTCGAATATGAGACCTAAAACAGAGGCATTGATGAGTGTTTTAGCCTCTTCTTGTACTTCTTCACTGCCTTCGCTCGCAAAGTTATAAGCATCAAGAAAAGCAAATAGGTATTGTAGGGTAGGCAATGCGCTGACTTGCAGATTTCGTTTTGGGTTCCGTAATACGCTACTCGTCAAGAGGGGAAGTTCCGTACGTTGTGAAAGGCTGTTTATCTTAATTGTTTTACTTTCCAAATCTGTCACCTCGAAAAGAGAACTGTTGAGATATGGAACGTAAGCAAAATCACGCATAATGGACTGTGTGCGACGGCTCATGTCACGTGCAAGCACTTGGAAAAAGAGTGTGTTGAGGTCATCATAGTCATGAATCTTGTCTGTTGAAAGAAATTTATAAATAGCATCTCCATTGTGGTATTTCAACATCTGAGCCTCCAACAGTTTCAAGAAAAGGATGCGATTCATCCAAGTGATGCATAGTTCCATTGCAACATTGAATAACCGTTCCTCATAATCGTTCCCATACAGACTACCATTTACGTGGCGCAAACAATCTTCTGCATCCAGTTGATTAATAGTATTCTCCAGTAATGAAGCCTCGTCACGCCGTTCCACAGCTTTGCGTACAATCACGGTCTTGTTATTCTCTTTGCGCTCCTCAATGCCAATAATGTGTAGCAGTTCGGTGTAGAATCCACGGTTGAGCGAATTGCTGTCGTTTTGGAACGATAGCTTCAAAAGGTGTGTGTCACTGAATATCTTATAAAGTTCGATAAGTTTGCGTGAAGTGCTGCCGTCTGTTTTATCAAGCAGGTGTTGATAGTCCTGTAAGTTGAAGTAAGTGTATTCAAGGCTGTCTTTCACCTCCTCAATATAGATTGTTGCAATTTCAGTATAGAAGAAGTCAGTTTTGCTGCTGGTCTTGCGTCCATCCACAAAATCTTGAAACTCACGACGTAGTTGTCTGTTCTGATAGAATTTGCGTTCAAACTCATGGGCATCAAAAATAAAGAATTCATGAATATTAGTAGCGATGAGATATTTAATATCGTTATTTTTCTTACTGACACGTTCTTTGAGATAGTATAGCAATAATTCCTGCAAAGCCTTACGATTGAGATTGTCATTAGAAATCATCTCACTTTTGTTGGTGGTGCTCTTTACCTCAATTAATAATCCTATATTGGACTTGGTAGTTTTATCCAATCGGATAGCCAAATCAATATCTTCTTCGGGAGCCATGTAGTATGTCTTGTAGAACGTTTCGCTTAGGAAATTACGTAAATGTTCTTTCTGCGTTTCTTCTCTTTGTCCATCCACTACATTGTCTCTCAATGTGCGAAGGGCATTTTTGAATAGGTCAAAATCAGTTGTTTCAATCGCAACCTGTCTATATGCTTTGTTCAGAACTTGATTCGGTTTGAGTAGTCCCATAATGCTTGGTAAATGAGTTAATAAATGAACGTATTGGTTTAACGAAAGTTTGTTCTACCGCCAACCATTATCAACATACAATAGCAGACAGTAGATTTGATATGATTCTGCCTATTATATTGTAATGTCAGTCAAAGCAATCACATGATTATCTTCCTTAGTGCTTCTCATTTGCGGCAACATCAGTACCTCATTCAACCTCTGGTTGTTTTCTATGCCTATATACTTGTACCCATATCGTGGCGCATACTCTTTGAAGAACCGTGCAAGTTCCTGCAATTCCTGCTCCTGCTTCTTGGCAAAGTTGCAGTGTACAAGGATGATGCACCAGTCGGGAAAGCCGCCCACGCCTAGATCGGAAGAGCACACGTCTGAACTCCAGTCACGGACCCATCTC
>CAQBGY010000741.1 GCA_948759685.1 uncultured Eubacterium sp. | reverse complement strand
ATTTTTGATTATATCTCATTAGCCACTCCCGTTACAACTTTATTATAGCATCTCAAACAACAGCAAGAATATCCCTCAAGGCACAGCTTAGTGCCAATAAAAAATGTGTTGATGATTACAAATCACAACATTACGGAATAAACACAAAACAAGCCAAAAAAGACGAGCAGTCTTTGTAAAAATGGCAGATAACACAGCGTCAGGGCAATTATAAACCTACAAGGGGGAGAACCATACCCTTTGCAGGCTTTATAGTTGCCCTGTTTTTTATTTGCAGAAATTAGGAGGATTTTATGGCAGAAAACAGGAAGTATTATTTTTTGAAGCTGAAGGAGGACTTTTTCGAGCAGGATACCATTGTTTTACTCGAAAGCCTGAAAGACGGGATATTATACAGCAATATCCTGATGAAGATGTACCTGAAATCGTTGCAGTTCAACGGATTTTTGAAAGTAAACGAGCATTTGTCGCTGACAACGGAGATGATCGCCACACTGACAAGGCATGAGGTCGGCACCGTTGAGAGGGCGGTAAAAATTTTCTTGGAGCTTGGGCTTGCGGAAACTACCGAAACAGGCACGATTTACATGAGCCAGATTGAAACGCTGGTAGGGAAATCTTCAACGGAAGGGGAGCGCAAAAAGCTGTCAAGGCTTAGGAAAGAAAGGGAAAAATCTATTCCTTTGCAGATTGGTTTATCTGATGCAGAGGGACAAAAGGCGGACATTTGTCCACCAGAGTATAGAGATAAGAGTATAGAGAATAGAGATTATATAAGAGAGAGTGAGAGAGAAAAGGACACACACGCACACACAAGGCAGGAGATAAATCTTTACGGCAGATATGAAAATGTCAGCCTTATGGATAAAGAGCTGGAAATTTTGAAATCTGACTTTCCGGCAGATTACCAGTCCATGATAGAGCATCTGTCGGAATATATGGCTTACAGCGGAAAAACATATAAAAACCATTTAGCCATTATGGAGTGCTGGAAAAAAGAGGATATGAAGAAAGAACAGGCAAAAGGAAACGGGTATTCTTATAATGGCAGTTTTAAGGAGGGCGACAGTTTATGATTGAAGTGGTTGTTGATGAAGTCCTGAAGGAACTGGAAAAAGCCACAAATGAGGGAATGAAGGCTGCTGATGATTACATGGACGATGATACCGGATTATTGATGTGCGGACAGTGCCATACAAAAAAGCAGAAAAAAATAGCATTCTTGGGAGAGGAGCGCATTGTCGGCTGTCTTTGCAGATGTGCGGCGGAGAAACTGGAAAAAGAACGTGAGGAATACATGGTAAAGGAAGAACTTCTGAATATACAGAAGATGAAAAGTGCGGGATTGCAGGACAGGACATTTTATAACTATACGTTTGATTGCTGTGATGCGTCACAGGAAAACGCCGTATACGCAAAGCGGTATGTGGAACATTTTTCTGAAATGGTGCAGACAGGGCAGGGACTTTTGTTTTGGGGGAATGTTGGGACAGGCAAGACATTTCTGGCAGGGTGTATTGCTAATGCACTGTTAGAGCAAAAAATACCTGTGTTAATGACGAGTTTTCCAAAAATATTAAATGCACTTGGAGGTCTTTACAGTTCGGAGCGGAATGAGTACCTTGCAAGCCTGAACCGCTACACGCTGCTTGTGATTGACGATATGGGGATTGAGAGGGGAAGCCAGTATACGATTGAAACAATTTATACGGTCATTGATGAACGGTACAAGTCCGGCAAGCCGTTCATCATCACAACGAACATTCAGCTTGATGCGCTGAAAAATCCGCAGGACGTGGAACACGCAAGGATTTATGACCGCATCATGGAACGCTGTATGCCTGTATTTTTCGGCGGTAAGAATTACCGTTCTGAACTGGGGCAGGGCAACAGGGATACAGCGAAAAAGATACTGACAGGTGTTAAGGATACAGTGTGATGTTTGGCATTGGGGAAGGGTTATCTTCAATGCTGTTTTTATGCAGATTTATCTTTCTGTACAGAGAGAAAAAGAGGATTGAAATATGACAGGCGGGGAAATGACCGCAGAAAGGACAGGGTTTATTTTATGATTGCAGACAGAGAAGCTAAAAAGGAAATAAAGGGGCAGACAAGGTTTGTGGTGACGAGGGAATTTGGCGGCACACAGACCATGCAGCAAGCTTTTGAACAGCTTATAGAGAAAAAGACGGAGGAACATATTTCAAAAAATGCTCCGCATTCTCGAAAAAAGGACAGGCAGGCGGTTTAAGGCAGATTTAGGAAAAATATGTTGAAATCAGGGCGGGGACATGGTAATATAATTATATCGTGTCCCTGTTCATAAAGGAGAGAACCTATGAACAGGAATAACAATTCCAAGAAAAACAATTCTAAGATTACCAGTCCAACGATTACTGCCCTTTATTGCATATTATCTCTTGAAGATGGCAAAGATAATGAGAGCATGAGCATCAGCAACCAAAAAGTTATTGCTGAAAGACTATGCAGAAAAGAACGGTATGTTTAACTGCGAGTTTTACGTGGACGATGGTTTCACAGGGCGGAACTTCAACCGTCCGGCATTCCAGCGTATGATAAGTGATATAGAATCGGGAAAGATAGGCTGTGTGATTACCAAAGACCTTTCAAGGCTTGGGCGCAATTATATTGAGTCTGGCAGCTACATGGAAGTATTTTTCCCAAAACATAATGTACGCTACATAGCTATTACGGACAATTACGACAGCCTGAACAAGCAGGAAATGGACATAGCGCCGTTTAA
>CAQBGY010000740.1 GCA_948759685.1 uncultured Eubacterium sp. | reverse complement strand
GATACTGAGATATATATCGATGAAGTAATTATTCATTTAAAAGAAGGACAGGCAGAGACATCTGCCAAAAAAATATTAAGTGATATTTTGGGGAAAAAGTATGATGGCGAGAAGATATTGCTGGATTTATCGGATGAATATTTAGACGTGTCTTTTGTAATAGATCAAAATGAGGAGAATGATAGTGTAACCACACCGCTTTTTAGGAATGTTTTATACCAAAAGACAGCGTATTTTAATGAACTGATAGAAAAGGAATTACCGGGAGTACCTGTTCTTGCTTTTCATTCATACAAGGGAGGGGTAGGACGTACACTATCTTTATTGGCTTTTGTTAAAGCATGGTCTGAGCTAAACAATGTAGAGAATTTCCGAAAACTTCTTATTATTGATGCGGATATTGAGGCACCGGGAATAACGTGGCTTACTACGAAGCAGGAGGAAACAGCGTTTAGTTTTTTAGATCTTTTGGAGATTACGCAGGAAAAGGATAATACGGATGAGATTATTGAATTGATTGCAGACAAAGTATCGGAATTGACCATTAAAATAGAAACAGAAAGAGGAAGGGCAGAGCATATTGTTCTACCAACGTATAGATATGTGGAACAGCTGCTTGATATGTATGCAAGTCCTGAAAGTCTTGCTATTAGTTATAATAAAAAGTATATTTTGGCGGAAGTTTTATCAAAATTAGGAGAGAAAGTAAATGCAGGGTTGGTGTTGATTGACTTGAGGGCGGGATTAAGTGAGTTTTCAGCGCCGATGCTTTTTGATCCCAGAGTAAAAAAATATATTGTGACATCAACCTCTTATCAGTCTGTTAAAGGAACAGAAATACTTTTACAACAGTTGAATAAAGGTCTACCTTTGAATGAGAATTCTAAAATACAGAGGTTTTACTGACTATGGTGCAAAATGGAATGAATACAGATGAAATTATCAGCGAATTAGTTGCTGTCTACCATCCCAATATAGCTGAAAGCGATGACTCTATAACGGATAATATAGTAACGGAGCTTCCTTTTGCGAGTGAGTTGGTACATTTAGAAACACTGCCTAAAATAATGCAAAATTTAAGCGGCAGAGATTTTTACAAAAATATTTGTGAAATAGTTAAAAATAGTTATATGGGTTTCAAAGAGATAAAGAGTGATAGTTTAAAAATGTCAAGAAACAAAGTGATAAATAGTATTCATCAGTTTGCGACAAGCCAAATTACAGCAGAAGGGAATGGAACATTTGAAGTATTGATGACAGAGTCAATTCAGAATTTAATTAGAAAGTATAGAAATAGTATTCCAAACACAGTGATCATGGGCGCGAAGGGATCTGGTAAAACATTTTTATATAGAGAAATACTGAGGGATCGATATTGGGAAAAGTTTGTCGAACGCATGAGCAAAAATGAACTCGTATCGAAAGGCATGAGTGATGATACATGTATACTGACAGTGCCTCTTTTGGCTTCAGGGAATGCGGGAGGATTTACTGGGATTATAAAGAACGCCATAGCTGGTTACAACAAATGTGGAATGAAGGGGGAAATTAGTAATTCGGTATATGTGGATAGTAAGGATATGCTGTTAATGCATGCGAGAAAAGACCATGACATTTTAGAGTGGAAAGAAATATGGAAAAAAGTTATTTTAAGTGCATTTCATAAAACATACCACTCATTAGTAGAACTTGAGGAAGAATTGCAATATAGACATATAAAGATGGTATTTTTAATAGATGGGCTGGAAGAAATTTTTGAACATACAATATCGTCGGAAAACGAGAAAAATGCGATTAGGGCACTATGCAGAGATTTGGTTGACGAAGTAAAAATAACTTATCACAATGTGGGTCTTATGATTTTTTTAAGAAAGGATATGGTGCGGGATTCATTAACAATTAATTATGAACAATTTTATTCTTTGTACCGTGCCGTTGAATTACAATGGTCTAACACCGAGGCATTAAGATTGGCAGCATGGTTGACTAGTCAGGCAATACCAGATTTTTATCGGGGAAATATACCAATTGAAACTGCTCCAGGAGAAGTAATTGAAGAAACACTTAATAGATTATGGGGAGTAAAACTAGGAAAGCCAACATCTAATGAAGCAAATTCTTCAAGATGGATTTTGGCGGCATTATCAGATTTTAATGGACAGTTACAGGCGCGTGATATTATCAGATTTTTGGAGAAAGCAACTGACCATGTAGGCAAAGCGGTGTATGATGACAGATATTTAATGCCTACAGAAATCAGAAGGGCGGTTTCAGAATGTTCTAATGATAAGATTGGTGAAATAAGAGATGAAATCAAGGCATTGGGGCCAATTTTTGATAAGTTAGAGCATACATCGGAAGAAAAAAAGGTTTTACCATTTGCGGCAGATACGTTTAATCTTACTCAGGCAGAAGAAAAGATTATGAAACAAGAAGGCTATTTAAAAATAGACAATGATCGATATTATTTACCTGAAATTATTAGGCATGCTTTAAAGTTCAAATATGAAAAAGGTGCGCGTCCCAAGGTGCTGTCTTTGTTGCTGAAATAGGTATTAGAGTCTCAAGGAATTGTTGAAAGATATCTATGCGATCGGTTTGTGATCGTATGGTTGGATTTTTCAAAAAGTTCGTGTCACTAACTTGACACAAGGCGGGGCTTAAGGCGATGGAGGCATTGGCGCAGTTGGAGGCGGAGCGGGGGACGCCGGGGTATGTTCCGGCAGGGTAAGGCATTTTTGCGGATGGAAAGAAAAAGGGGAACA
>CAQBGY010000739.1:1793-2765 GCA_948759685.1 uncultured Eubacterium sp. | reverse complement strand
TTATAGGAGGAGGGCAGGGGAGGTTTTCGTTTGGAACAGGTAAATCTTTTGAGGATTTGGTGGATAATGCAGGTGTTATGGCCCAGTCACAGAAAAAGAATTTGGAATACGGCATAGTAAGTGGAATCACTTTACTTACCAGATATGCTATTGCAGCGGGGGTAGAAGAAAGTGCTGCATATATATTAAGTGATGTACTTTTACAAAAACTTGCCAAAGCAACGAATGTGATGGAGATGCGGAAAGTAATGGAATATGCGCTTGTGGAGTTTGGACGGCTAGGGAAAGGAGCAAAATCAGAGACTTATTCGATTTATGTGGAGCAGAGCAGGGAATATGTCGCGAAGAATATTTTTAAGAAATTGTCATTACAGGAAATTGCAAAAGAGATTGGTGTGCATCCGGCGTACCTTTCAGGGATTTTCAAAAAACAAACAGGAATGACCTTGACGGATTATATTATGCAGGAAAAAATACAGGTTTCCTGTAATCTGCTGAAATATTCTAACCGGTCAATTGCCATTATTGCAGAATATATGAATCTTTCTCCTCAAAGTTATTTTACCAGAGTATTTAAGAAGGTAACAGGAGAGACACCGGCACGGTACCGAAGAACTCATGTGGATAAAAATTTTTTGGAAGATTAAAATCAGATAAAGTATATTAAAATCAGACAATACAGGAAGGATAAATGAGGGTAAAATTTTCATAAAAGTAAAGATGGAATAGCAATATCGATATAATGAAAGAGAGGATGGGATGGAGATTATGGAAAGAGATCTTAAGAAAATTATTTCTGAAATGACATTGGAGGAGAAAGCCGGGATGTGTTCCGGCGAGGATTTCTGGCGTTTGAAGAAAGTGGAGAGACTTGGTATCCCGGAGGTTATGGTATCAGATGGACCTCACGGATTAAGAAAGCAGCCCGGCGAGGCAGATCATCTTGGGATTGGCGAGAGTATTGTGGCGGTT
>CAQBGY010000739.1:0-1783 GCA_948759685.1 uncultured Eubacterium sp. | reverse complement strand
CCACGGCTTCCAGCTTTGATACGGAATTGATGAACGAAATGGGAAAGACCCTTGGGGAAGAATGTCAGGCAGAAAATTTAAGTGTATTGTTGGGACCGGCTGTAAACATTAAGAGAAGCCCTCTCTGTGGACGGAATTTTGAATATTTATCCGAGGATCCATATCTTGCAGGAAAAATGGCTGCTTCCTATATCAGAGGTGTACAGAGCTGGGACGTGGGAACGAGCATGAAACACTATGCCGCAAATAATCAAGAGTATAACCGTATGAGTTGTTCTTCTAATTTGTCGGAACGTACTTTCCGGGAAATCTATTTACCTGCATTTGAGACAGCGGTAAAGGAAGCGCAGCCTAAGACGATTATGTGCAGTTACAATAAGATTAACGGAGAATACGCCTCTGAAAACAAACATCTTTTGACAGAGATTTTACGGGACGAGTGGGGATTTGAAGGCTATGTTATGACAGACTGGGGCGCGGTGGCAGACCGTGTGACAGGGATTGTTGCAGGACTTGATCTGGAGATGCCGGGCAGCCATGGGGTAAATGATGCCAAGATCATTGCGGCAGTAAAAGATGGAAGTCTGGATGAGGCGCTGCTTGATAAGGCAGTAGAGCGTATTTTAAAGGTATTGTTTTCTTATGCGGATAACCGCCATCCGGAAGCTGTGTTTGACAGGGATGCAGATCATGAAAAAGCGGTAAAAATAGAGACAGAGTGTGCAGTTCTTTTGGAGAATAATGGAATACTTCCGTTGAAGGAAGGAAGAAAAGTAGTATACATTGGCGAATATGCTGAAAAACCCCGTTATCAAGGTGGCGGTTCCAGTCATATTAATTCCAGTAAAGTAACTTCCGCATTGGAGAGTGCAAAGGAAAAAGGCAGACCAGTATCTTATGTGAAAGGATTCCCTTTTGATAAGGATGAAGAAAACGCGGGAGAACTGGCGGCGGCTGTGCAGGCGGCAAAGGATGCTGAAGTGGCAGTTATTTTCGCAGGACTGCCTGATCTGATTGAATCGGAAGGCTATGACAGAAAGGATATGAAACTTCCTGCATGCCAGAATAAACTGATTGAGGAAGTTATCAAAGTACAGCCTAACACGGTTGTTGTGCTGCACAATGGAAGTCCGGTTGAAGTACCTTGGGCAGATAAGACAGCAGCTATTCTGGAAATGTATCTTGGCGGTCAGGGCGTGGGAGAAGCAACAGATAAACTTCTTTATGGAGATGTAAATCCTTCGGGACGTCTGGCAGAGACATTCCCACTCCGTCTGGAGGATAATCCAAGTTACCTGAATTTCCCCGGTGACGGAGTAAATGTGGATTATGCGGAGGGAATCTATGTAGGCTACCGTTATTATGATGCCAGAAAAATGCCAGTGCGCTGGGCATTCGGACATGGACTTTCTTATACGGAATATGAGTATAGTAATCTGAATATGCCTGCAGAAAGTCTGGATGATAAGGGTTGCGTAAAAGTAACTGTAGATGTTAAAAACACAGGAAGTATGGTCGGTAAGGAAGTAGTACAGCTTTATGTCAGCGATAAAAACGGCACAGCAGGGCGTCCTGTGAAGGAACTAAAGGGCTTTGCTAAGGTAGAGTTGCAGCCGGGTGAGACAAAGACTGTAGAATTTGCACTTACTGCAAGGGATTTATCTTTCTACCATGAAGGGCTTGGCGATTGGTATGCACCTTCAGGAACTTACGAGGTGTTGATAGGACATGCAAGTAGATCGGAAGAGCGTCGTGTAGGGAAAGAGTGTAGATCTCGGTGGTC
>CAQBGY010000738.1 GCA_948759685.1 uncultured Eubacterium sp. | reverse complement strand
AATTTCATCTTGTCCATACCATAGTTGATCATCATTTTCAGATTATTCACTTCTATAATCTGGTTCCACATATGTGGAAGCAACGAAAGGGTCAGGTAACCATGTACAATAGTACTATGATAAGGACTTTCCACTTTAGCACGTTCTGTATCTACATGAATCCACTGATGATCCAAGGTAGCATCTGCAAAAAGATTAATTCGGTCTTGCGACACTTCCACATAGTCGGAAATTCCAATCTGCCGTCCTAGCAGCTTCTCAAAATCCTCGTACGAATTAACAACAACTTTATCCATTATCTCTTTGTTTTAAAGGTTATACACTAATTGAATACAAAAATAAGAAAAAATAGTCCTATATTTGTACTTTATTCACACGAAAACTTCATTACAGATGAGAATTATTGAAAGAGAACAGCGTACCGCAGAACAAATGATCCGAATTTATTGTCGGTACAAGGAAGGCAATAAAGAGCTTTGCCCAACCTGTCGGCAGTTATTGCAATATGCACATAACAGGTTAAAGCATTGTACATTCGGTGAACAAAAAAAGACTTGCCGCAACTGTCCCATACATTGTTATAAACCAGAAATGAAGAAACGAATACAAGAAGTAATGCGGTATGCTGGTCCACGAATGTTTTTTTTTCATCCCATAACAACTATCAAGCATTTCATTCATCAATAAACAGAATGGACAGAGCACAGTTTTATAAAGAAGTATATAGCATTACAAAAGAAATCCCCTACGGCAATGTTTTTACTTACGGAAAAATAGCACAACTTATAGGTAATCCCCAATATTCACGAATGGTAGGACAGGCTTTATCTTATGCACCAAAAGAAGAAGACCTTCCTTGCCACCGGGTAGTAAACAGCCAAGGAAGACTAGTTCCCAGCTGGCAGAAACAAAAAGAATTATTGGAAAAAGAAGGAATCACCTTCAAGCGCAATGGATGCGTCAATATGTCCAAACACTTATGGGACATTACTGGTTCACTCACATCGACAATAGGTATTAGCCCCACAAGTGCAACGTGGCAATAATTGCTCACTCAGTTCGTCCCGATAAAACTCATATAATTCACGATACATCGTTTCATAAAGTTCGGAAATACGATGTTCCAATTCTGTTTCATCCTCATAAATATGCTGAAACGGGTCATCAAAAGAAAAATGCTTCCAGTTTTTCACTTCCTTATTAAAATCACCCTCCACTTCCTTTGCTTCTTCACAAAGAGTAATCACATAGTCCCATGGTTGATGGCAATATATATCCACATCACTAGCTTTCTTACGAGAGCAATCGTATCCATTCTGTTCCATCACCCCTACCACTGAAGATGGTACCACTCTTCCCGGCAGAACTCCAGAAGTAAATATCTTTGTCCCATGTCCAAAAGAAGATAATATCTTCTGTGCCATACGACTACGACATATGTCACTATTACTCACCAATAAAATATTCATCGCTATTCCTATATTTAAATTCAACAATTATTTTCATTCATCCCTACTAACATAAAACACTCTCAAAGTATAAACTAATATCCGATATCCAGCCCCATTCAAGTGCAAATCATCAATAGGCAAATTAGGGTTCAATTTATCATTCAACAACAATTTATCGAACACGTCTATCACCAATAAATGAGATTTTAAGTTTTCCTTTCATACCTACCTCTTCACCAGTTTTTTTGGAGAGCCACTCCATGAACACCCCAAACAATAAACAATAGTCAAATCAAACCCTTCCATATTCTCTTCCAAATTTCTCGGTACCACTTCCCCTTCATCCGATACATAAACTAACAACCTTTCTTTCTTCTCATTTTTAACGTATAACCCTGCAATTTTGCATTGCGGACACAACAATTTTCTCATATCTATTTTCTCTTTTTATCCAAAACAACAAATTAACATCCAATTTTTCTTATAAATTTGCGGCAAAAATACGAAAAAAAAACAGTTGAATAGCATCTGTAATGAATTTGCACAACATAAAAAGATTATTGGAAAGAAAATGCCTATCTTTGCCCAAGAATATAAAATCGCAAAATAAAAGTGTAGCTATGGAAATAAAATTAGACAGAAAAAAAAATCATATTGCGGCATCTGATTACAAAGAACAAACAACCGTCATAAAAACAACTAGCGATTTCAAAATAGGAAACAATGTAGACACGAACAAAATAGAAGGGAATTATATGGTAAAAAGAGAGAAAGAAACGCTTATAAAAATAATAGAACTTCGCAAATCTCAACGCGATATTATCCTAACTTTAAATGTATCTCTATATTCCCGTTACAGACTGAAAAGCAGTCAACTGAAGTATTACAGGAATTAAACAAAAACTTTATCATCCATTCCGAGTTGTCCGCATAGTGACCTCACAAGAAAAACAAATCATTAGCAACTATATTAAACGAACTATGATACATTTTTTTAAGAATTCCATTGCCACTATAAAGTTACCCGATAAGTTCACTTATCCTTTTCATTATACCCCTCATCCACTTTGCATAATAGCGACTAAAGAAGTACAAGCCTATCTGACAAGTCAATCCCAATGGCAAAAAGAATTGCAACAAGGAAAAATGTTTGGTGTCCTAATTGTACAAACACCCGAGAATAAAATAGGTTATTTGGCTGCATTTTCAGGAACATTGGCTGGTAAAAACTGTCATCCTTTCTTCGTCCCGCCAATTTATGATTTGTTACAACCACAGGGATTCTTCAAAATAGAGGAAAAACGTATATCCGCC
>CAQBGY010000737.1 GCA_948759685.1 uncultured Eubacterium sp. | reverse complement strand
GCAAATACCATATAATAGCCGCCAAAAGAATAATCGGGGATTCCACGAAGAAATCGCCCTGTTTCTGTATATCGGGTAAGTCAAGGGCATTGCTGCCCCCTTCTCCCCTAAGAACCGTACGTGAGAGTTTCCCCTCATACGGCTCAAGCAACTCAATATTTCTATTTGTTGTTAGAAATCGGCTCATACTTTCAACATTTTCGTTTATTTCGCTTGTAGCAGTTGTTGTGGACAAGTTGCCGTACAATCGAACCACCAACAGATATTTCGTTGACGTTCCATGCTTTTGTACAGTCTATTTCCTTGCCACATAACGGACAAATCCGGTTCTGCTTGTTCCATAAATATAAGAGAGACTTACGTCCTTTGAGAGATTCCAGCATTTGTTGCTCCTTACGCTGAGAGAAATAATCATCGTATTCCGGGTCAAAAGGATTTGCCTCTCCCTTGACTTGCTTGTACGGAGTATAATGTATATCCGACAATCTTTTAAGGGTCAGGTAGTTCACTTTCATACTTTTCGTTTCATATTTCCACGCAAACGTCCATTTGCGTCCCCGAATTTCATGCCAATACCTGTCTGCGACCCAAGACTTGCGTTTCTTAGGGTGACGACGTAAGGCCCATTTCTTCGTGAGATTATAAATGTGGTAGTCGCAACCATGAAAAGCATCGGTCGATGCACCATATCGGTAATAGTTACCCCATCCTGTGATTACAGGATTGAGCATTCGTATCAGCGATTCCTGCTTACACATCTTATGTCCTTTGACTATGTCACTGATTTTTGCCCTAAAGCGTTTCTGTGCGTCTTTGGACGGAGATGTGTATAGCTTTTTGCCGAACTTCCTTACATTGAAACCCAAGAAATCAAATCCGTCATATATGTTCGTAATAGTAGTTTTCTCTTCGGATAAGGTAAGACCTCTTTCTTTGAGAAATTCTATCACTATTGGTTTGACTTCGTTTTCCAATAGTTCCTTATCTCGGCCTGTGATTATAAAGTCGTCAGCATAGCGAATAAGATTTACCTTGTAATGGAATGTCTTGTTGTTACGCCATAGTCTTTTGAATCTTTTAGCCAAGAGCGGCTGAAGCCCGTCAAGTACCATGTTTGCAAGTGTCGGTGATATGATACCTCCTTGTGGCGTACCCTCTTCTGTCGGGAATAGTTTTCCGTTGAACACAGCTCCACATTTCAACCATTTTCTGAGTATTGTCTTATCCATAGGGATATTCTCAATGAGCCAGTCGTGGCTGATGTGGTCGAAACAGCCTTTTATATCTCCCTCCAAAATCCATTCGGGAGAATGTTGGCGGTTTAAAACCGTATCAATCTGACGGATTGCGTCCATTGTCCTGCGCTTCTTTCGGAAGCCGTAGGAGAAACGGTCGCCTGTCGTTTCGGCTATCGGTTCCAATGCCATGAGATATAAAGCCTGCATCGCCCTGTCTTTCATGGTCGGTATTCCCAACGGTCGGAGTTTACCGTTCTTTTTCTTGATGTGAACCCTACGGAGTGGCTGCGGATTGTAGCCACGGCGTTTCAGTTCACTGATTGTTTTGTACTTGCGCTTGGGAGAGTCCCAAAGCTGTTTATCTACTCCAGACGTTTTCTTCCCTTTGTTGGAAGTAACCCTCTTTACAGCCAATGCCTTGGCGTAAAAAGAGTGAGTGAGCATCCATTGCAAGGCTTTCACCTTGTTATGTCTGCCTTCTTTCTGAGCCTTTACAATACGCGCTTGAAGCTTTCGGACATAGGCTTCGCACTTGGACCAGTTCATACCGTCCCAAGTCAGATTCCTGTTGTCAGCAGGCGCACACGATGTCTTAGTTTCGTTCATTTGCTTTCCTCCTTTTGAAAGTTCTAAAAGTTATCTTGTAAAGAGTTACCATATACGGAAGTCTGCCCACTTTCGTGTCGGATGATGTTATCCACAATCAGCCCGTGATGTCGATTCAATCCGTATCCTCCCCATTACAGGGAGGCGTTCGCTTTCTCCGTTATCTCATACCTGCACCCCTTTCGGCTTGCCTTGCGGTTCGCTTACTCGCGTTGTTACGAGAGAGATACAGGCTTGCCCTGTTCCACGTAATTGACAAAAGGATAGTTTAGGTTCTGTCAAGTCCACCGGCAGTGCCATGTCCGTGTAACCCCAACATGGGCAGGGGTTATCCGACTGCTTACCTTTTGGTGAGAGCTAAAGTATCTTCCGCTCCTTCAAACCTCACGATGGCTAAAGACAGTTCACTTATGTTAACCATGCTATCCAGCCTCGCCACTCGGCAGTATGATACTAACCGCCCTTGACGTTCCCTCACGGTTCAGTCTTGTCCTTTCGGAGAGTGTACTTTGTCCTATAAGCTTGGCACAACCCATCACTGGAGATGCACCTTATAGTAGGCTACCGCTGACGGAACAGCGGGTTAAATCATGCAACTAATATCACTGTTTAACAATCAATTACGCGACTTTACAGGTCACACCCAGGTCTTGTTCAAATTGAGCATAATCGTGTAGGCAGATTCGTAGGCATCCGAGATGTCCGCCATGAATTTCGGGTTGATGGGATTGCACCTGTGCGAACGTCGCGGATCATCGAAATTGATGACATAAAATTCCGGCTTCACTTTGTAATTCTGAGTGTGTTTAAGTAGATGGTTATAAGCAATTTCGGACAAATCTGGGGCGGGTAGGTCGGCGCCCTTGCGGGTGCTTTCCCCCCTAAGAACCGTGCGTGATAGTTTCCCATCACACGGCTCAAGCAAC
>CAQBGY010000736.1 GCA_948759685.1 uncultured Eubacterium sp. | reverse complement strand
GATAGCCTGTGAAACAATGCGTACTGTCTGACCTTGCATTTTGCGACCTCCTTTCCTTTTTCCCGCACTTTTAAGCATTATGATATGCCTGTACGGTATTCCAATAAAATATTGTAGCACAAGGAGTTTTTTATCTTTTCATCATTCTTGCTATGTTTTTAAATCACTAAATGATAATACCCCCACTTTCCAGTCAACGTATTCTAAATCAACTATACTGATACCGTTTCCTCACATTCAATGATTTTACTTGAATATCTATTTTTCCATGAATAAAATGAAAGTCACAACAATTAGCACCTCCCCCTATTGTTCCCATGCGTTCAAATCTAATCTTAGGTTCATATCCCGAAAAAGCAATTATATCACTTTGGCAGAAAACCGTACAAAGTTCTGGGCAGGAATATTTCTCACACATATCTTTGTAAAGGCAACGGACTATATCAAAATGAATTTCTCTATTATCATGTCTTTTCCATTCTACCGTAAACCCCTCTGTTGGGTACTTTTTGCTCATATGCGATTTGGCAAACATTTTAAATAAACCATATGTAAATGGCATTTTTGTAAATTTAGCATTTTCTTCCGCTAAGCTGTGTGCATTGTGCTGTATTTCCTTATAGGCAATCATAAATGCTTGTTCTTTGGTAAAACCCTGTTCAACAAGAGTTAAATATATTCCCATGATTGGCAACAATCTTTTGAAAATATGCTGATTTATTTCGTCATTCTTAGATTTTGCTTCCCTCTCGCATAGATTCGTATATTTTTCACACATTAAAATATAAAGCTGTTTACCTTGTTCATTTCCATATTCCTCAGTTAAATCATCGTATAGAAAACTGAAATCTGTTTCTTTATAGTCCATAATCTTATCTCCATTTCATGCAATCATTCTGTTTTTTCCATTTAACCGCTATCTTTAGGACAGCAGATTATGGACAGCCTTGTAAGTAAGAGGAATATACATACAAAGTAAAGACAGCCGTTCCCACAATCCCTCATATTTCAACATGGTATTTTGAAACTGCTCTTTATCTCCCATGATAAAACAGACAAAGAAAATTAATGCCAAGATAAAAGAAATAACACATATAATGCCAAAAATGACATTGTTCTGCTTAAATGCTAAAATCCCATTTAACAATGGGAAAAACAATAATGCCATAAATCCGATTGCCGCACTTATTCCATGTACTTTTGAAGCCGCAGTAACAATGTCTTTGTTTTCATTCACATGGAATATTCCCGAAACCAATCCTGCTCCGACAGCAAATGTCCCTAGTGAAAACAACAGTAAAACCGATAAGATTGGAAAGTCTTTTTTCGTAATAAAAAAATATGCAACCGCTGCAAATGCCAGAAAACATCCAAGCCATATTAACCATGTATTATAAATAACACGAACGGGGCTTTGCAGACTTCCCAACGCACTCATTGCCATTGTTTTACTATTGTACCCATCATAATACCGACACAATATCCACGGAAGAAAAAACTCGCCAACAACTGTAAAGAGCATAACTGAATGAAATATCTTACTGGTTATTATATTTCCCATTTTCCAATCTCCCCTAATATCTCTTAATTTCTCCATGAAAATTATGTGCTTTTTCAAGCAGTGGTCCTTTTGCTCCCATTGTAAAGGCAATATCACTGCTGCGGATTGACAACAATTCCATTCCAGACTGTAATTCTAAAACGTCCAACGTATCTTGCGGCAATTTAACAGCTCCGTCCTTATCAATGTTAATCCACGCATATTTACGCCCTTTATATCGGGTAAACTCACCCTCGGAAAGCTGGCAGTCCCTTAACGCAGGGCATTCTTCCAATATATGGCTGAGTTTTGAATTTGACAGCAGCGGATATGTCGTCACGCAAAAGCCGCCTGTTATTTTGCTTCCCGTAAAAATTATCACTTTTCCATCCCGCAGTGCATCATATTCCAACAATGCCTGTGGCGGGATGTGTATTGTTAAATCGGGGTTTATAACGGAAAGACCAAATACAAATTTACCCCCTTTATTGAGCTGCGGCATAAAAACCTCCTTTTCCAGTATTTCTTTTTCTAGATTGATATGTTATAATAGTAGTATTTATAAAAACTACTTTATATATAAAGTAATACAAATACAACCCAATGTCAAGGAGGAAAAAATATGCTGTCCAAACCTGCCACAATGCTTTTAGGTTTAATATACGAAAAACCACTTAACGCATACGAGATAATAAAACTCTTAAACTACATGAATGTGAAATGGTGGTTTAATATCGCTGATTCAACGGTATATTCGACATTAAAAACCCTTGAGAAAAAGGAATTTATATCTGGCACTACCGAGAAAGTCGGAAATATGCCAGACCGCACCGTTTACAAACTTTCTGATAAGGGGAAAAGCGAATTTATAAACACTTTAAAAGCATCAATCCTGCAATTCAACTATGATACAAACATCTTTTCTATTGCCGCTTTTTTTCTAAGTACATTTACCCCTGATGAACAGCAGGAACTTTTGCAGGAGCGGCTTAATATTTTGCAAAAGTACCGTGCAGGGATTGATAAACAAATCAATCCGTTATGGGAAAATGAAGTTTCTTCTGCCCATTCTGCAAATGTAAAAAGAATGATTGACCTTGTAGATGCTGAAATAACAGGAACAAACCGTTTACTTGAAAGCTGCAACGCCAACATATAACCCAAGTCCATGAAATGGATAACAGACTGTGAGGAAAACCTATGACTACAAACAATATCCGCTATTTATATAA
>CAQBGY010000735.1 GCA_948759685.1 uncultured Eubacterium sp. | reverse complement strand
GTTACGCTTGCAGCGATAACCTTTGAAACGCTTGCCTCCGGCGACGTGATCTCCTGCAACATTTGCGTGTCCTTTATCAAACTCTGTCCCAGTAAAAGCACCAGCAAAGGCTAATATAATTGAATCGTTCTCTGGCGATGGAATTTCGCTACAAACCATATCCATTTGCAAACCTGTCATATCCGGGGTAAGACAGATTAGGTCTCCATACTCGGTTTTTATATGTGAAACGGATACTACATCTGCATCGACATTCGTAAAATCCCTGATAATTGACTCTTTAATATCTGGATGAAGACCACGAGCCACGTCAATAAACAATTTCACGCGAGCCAATACCTCACGACCTCGGTTGCGCCACCAGGAAGTGCGTCGCCCCGGTGTCTTGGCATTGAATGCGATTGCATCAATGCCAAGATGCTTTGCCTGATACAAAGCGCGTTCATTATGATATTCTTGAGAAATAATGGTTATTGAGTCCTGACAATACACATCTCGCATTTTTGCAATGGAATTAAGAGTACGTGTACCATCATAGTCAAGAATAATCCGTATTGAATCAACGCCTTGTTTCATCAAGGAATCACGCATTGCCACTGGCTCGTCATATCCATTTTCAGTGTTACGATAATCTCCGCCACTGACTACGAGCCAATCAACCTTTCTGGCCTTATATAGATTAGCTCCAGCTTTAATCCGATGGTCAAAATAATAGTTTCTACGCCCATTCCATGTTGAGATTGGCGATGTCCCAAGAATTAAACCAACCTTTCTATGAGGAACACTATCTACGTTTTCATGAAGCCGCCCTTTTGCATTATATGCCACGGATTGGTCACATACAATAATTGCGCAAAGTATTATGAGCAATATGATTCCAACTACTATGCAAACTTTTTTCTTCATAAGTAATATTTGAAACAGGGACATTAAGCTCTCTTCATAATATCTTGTCTATTTCTTCTTAAAGATAATGAGTACAATTAGACCTGCTAATATAACATCAATAATATTCCATGTCAAGCGGTCAAGGGTGATTTTCAGAAAAGGCTGAAATAGTAACACAATTGAACAAGCAATAATTGCATAGTCTGTCTTACCATTACTAAAGAATTTGTAAGCCCAGCATCCAGCTATTATGGCGGTTGCCAAGCGTATAATGATATAGAAACCATAAGGCAATGACAATAAACAAAGCAATAATGCTAATACCAGTATCAGAGAACTTTTTTCGAGAGTAGATAATTTCCGTTTTTTCATGATAAGATTTTCAATTTGTACACCTTCCACATGGTTTCCTATTCATCCTATGCGCTCTACTTATTGGGATCTCTTTTATTGACATGGAACAGTTTGTTGTCATTAAAGAACAATCAGAATCATGATGGTAAGCGTAGGCTTTTGGACCGGTACAGATATATACAGTTTGTTCTGTACTACATGATTGGAAAAAGATTACTATTAGATAACAGTAGAAAGCGAGAAGAAATTTTTGTATAAACTTTATCTTAGAGTTTCCCATTTGAATGTCTGAATAACATGATTTAGGTCCGATTCCCATTGCTGACTATCTTTTTCCCTGAATGTGATTATAATTTTTACCATTTCACTGTAATTCGACAAGAGGTAAATTTTACATTTTACAGGTCCATTTTCACCGTTACGTTTGTATGAACCTTCTATAGCTTTAGTGCCATTTATATCAATCCATCGCCACGTTGGGGTATCAACATAGGTATAAGGCTTAATTTCTTCATCAACCATTTCACGCAGGTTACGATAGTCTTCTGACGTTAATCCCGGTGATTCATAGTAATGTTCAACATCTGCCGGTGAAAATGAAAAATGTTGTATAAGCACACGGGCATATGTCTGATAAGCGTCATCAGACATTTCTGATAGATTTTTCTGTTGGAAAACTGCATCGGCACTGTTTAACACTCCGATGTTATTTGACATCCATTTAGTATAATCATCATAGTCCTTTCTTAATTCCATCGTATTTGGAACAGATATTGTCATCGCCCCAGCAATTTTGTACTCAGACCAGTCTGACGGTGTAGTGAAATCTTCAACTATTTCAGCATGTGAACTCTTTTCTTGTCTATAGGCTTGGCTACATGTCCGAGTAATTGTTCCTATTGCTGAAAGTAGAAAAAATCCACAGATTATCGCCGGCCATTTGTTCTTCTTCCGTTTTTTGGGCGCATTGTCTAATTTCGCGGAAACAAATTGGACTGCCCGATCATGTTTTAAGGAAATATCTGATAGTAACGTAGAATCTTGTGAATTGGAACTGAAAGAATAATCATACTTCCTCTTGAGTTCTTTATCAGATAATACTAGGAAAGCCTCATTGACTTCAATGAGTTGGTTCTTTACATCTTTACTCAGAACTTGTGAGCGAAGATGCGCTGTTATTTCTTTGTATTTCGCTAAAATTACATCTTGGGAATCTTCGTATGAAGATAAACCCAAGATGCTGTAGTAGTTTTTCATCGTTATGATGATTACTGATTATCTTCTGTGATGTCAAGGGCCGGAGGTGTTACATTCTCTTCCTCTGGATTAAGTTTTTTAAGACATAGGGCAAAAATAAGACCTATCAGAGGGAAGAGAATGGCAAGGATGTAGTATCCAGCACCACGATTCTTCTTTGAGAGAAGAATACAAGCCGGCACAGTGAAGATTATCCAGACTATGAGTAACTGCATAATGTTGGTTTATATTGGTTAAACGATATGTTATTTACAAGTTACAAATGGTTTTACCG
>CAQBGY010000734.1 GCA_948759685.1 uncultured Eubacterium sp. | reverse complement strand
TTTACAATCAGATTTGAAATCTATATCAACTGACGAAGGGAAAACAAAAATGGAGCAGAAGCTACGGAGAGACAGAAATCTTGGCAGTAATCTCAAAATTCTCCGCGAGAAACACAATATCTCTCAAGAAAAATTATGCGCTTTGCTGCAGAACCGCGGGTGTGATATTGGTCGTTCTACTTACGCAAAATATGAAAATGGCGAACTGAATATTAAAATCAGCGTCCTCATGGAATTGCGCAAAATATATAACTGCGCCTATGATGACTTCTTTGAGGGGTTGGATATGCAAGATTAGCGCGCAATTCCCCTTGATTTTCTACCCATCACATAACAAGGCCCTTTCTCTTTAGCGAAACGCCCTGTAATGCTACTACTAATATGACAATATCCATGTACCCCTGTTACCATTATAAAACAGCTCTACCGTCTTTTCTACAGAAAAAATAGTGATCTTGCATTCAAACCGACGGAGATAATTAGACGCCCATACCTCATTAGGCATTTTGTATTTTTCTCCACCAATTGAATTTCGATATCATTTTCAAAACAATTGTAATATACTAATATTAATAATTAGACAATATTAGATTTTCTCGCTTAATGGCCAGATAATTTAAGAAAAAAGCAATTTTTGGCGAAACACTTTTTGAATATGATATTGATTTATGGTTAAATTTATGGTTAAGTTTCATAGCATCCTATCAGTATTTCTTGTAGTTCAATTCTTCTGGATAATCAGAAATGCTACGCAAGACTATGTACTTTCTGAAACGAAGCAAGCGGATCATCGACTGATGTCCGCAGACAGTAGTGCTTATTGATACTATATCACTAAAAAGATTTTTATGCTATGCAACTATGAACCAATTAAATAGCAATGGAGAGGAGGGGATATTTTATTATATGATAAACAGAATCCTGTATTTCTGTGGATTCTGGTGTTTGTAACCGCTTAAACTAAATTCTAAACACGAAGGGAGAAGAAATTATGACAGCAAAAAAAAGGATTATTTCAGTTATTTTGAGTTTTGTTATGGTCATCGGTATGTGCGCAACAACGTTTGCCGCAGATTCAATTCCAGATGTTGCAGGGGTAACACAGGAAGATTATATGAAAGAGCTTAATGATACCATAAAAGACTATATTAGAGCTTGTGAGATTGATGCTTCTAATTTGAGTATGTCTCAACCAATACCGATTAATGGCAGTAACGATAAAAATAACCGTGCGGTTTTCTTATTTAGTGATATGAAATGTATCGCTTTAATGATGTTCACTTATGCGAACAATGAGTACGCCTCCAGTTTTTCTGAGGGGGATTACGTTGAGATTACGGATGCATTAAGCAAAAACCAAAACATTGCACTTGTATCAAATGAGGAATGCATGGTCATGCTTACGGATGATAGCTTTAAGGTGGTTACTGGAAGTGAGGATTTTTTACCGGAAGTTGATTTGAACAAAGCGCGTGTCGAATACGAAAAACAGTCATTCAATCTTTCGCCGATTGTCTTTTCTGATGAGGATACAGCATATAATGCTAGAATTAGCAGAGAAGAGAAGCTATTGAATGTATCACGGGTAAAAAACCAAAAATCTCCTGATACAGATGTTGGACTATGTTGGGCTGCATCGATGGTTTGTATTATTCGCTATCGAGCTGGAGAGAAAAATTTGACAATTGATAGCTTATATAATACACTTAAATCAAAATATCCACCGGATAAAGATGAAAACGGTTATCCATCTGGCGCAGAGAAGTGGGTAAATCGATGCTTTAATTTGTACAACTTGTCATATACACATGTCCACGCGGGAACAACTTATACATTTGTAAAATCGATAATACAAGATAACAGACCTATTTACGCAGTATTCGAACGCGTAGGTGGTTCTCATGCAGTCGTTATTGCGGGATATATAAATCTTGGTGACAACTATTATTATAGACTGATGGATCCAGGTAACAAAGATGGAGATGGGACATACGTCACCTTAAAATTATCAGACCCCGATTCAACTAGGTTTGTTTATAACTCGCCTAATGGATATAAATATTATGGCTGGGTATGTCGTATGTACTAAGATTATTAAGGGATAAATATGAATAAAAAAAATCTATTATATGGTTGTGTTATTATTTTCGTTTTATTGTTTCTGATGATTATTTTTACACCAGACAGTAAAACTTACCAATTGAGCGAAAAAGTAGATTCTGAAAATTCGGTGGATTATCCAAATGAGTACTTGCCCTGCATGTATTGGGACGGTATATATTATGAAAGGAATGGAAAAATAAATGCAGAAGAGGTGAAACCGGACAAACTTGGAGAAATCACAGAAATTCTTGATCTCTCGGAATTGCCAGAAAAAAATGGACAGTCAAACTCGCCGATCATACCTGTTGGCGCGGAAATATACCCGATGCTTAATGGAAAGGATCTTGCAATGCATGTAGGAAACGTATGGTGGCAGTTGCAGCGTCAGGAAGAATGGGAATGATAGATTTTGCCATTCATACAAACTAAAATTATGTAGGTTACATCTTTACGGTTGGAGGCTGTAAAAAATCTTGTGTCTATAGATGAAAAATCTTTTTTGATATGAATCAGATATGTAAAAATTAGCTGTCGAATCGAATTGCTTTTATGTTGTCGAATTTCTTTTCTGATTATATTATTGCCAATTTATCTGTTTCTATACATATATTTCAAATTTTTCGCACACCAATCGGGCATTAGCGGCAGAGAAATATTATGTGGGCGCTGCC
>CAQBGY010000733.1 GCA_948759685.1 uncultured Eubacterium sp. | reverse complement strand
GCTCCAAATCAGACGCTTTTTCCTGCAATCGGTCTATGGTGTCGCTCTGCTCCATAACCTTGTCCGTCAAACGGCTAATCTGTTTGTGCTGCCCCTCCACTTTTGCGGTGAGTTTCTTTCCCTGCTACGCAGGCTGAACGCATTTGATGGTCAGATTTTTAACAATCTCTTTCAATTTCTCCACAAGCGGTAAAGCCTTTTTATCCCGATAATTCTTTGCACTCATCAACGCCCCTGGCTCTGCCAACTGCCATTTCACATCTTCATCATAGGCGTGTATATTGCGCTCTATAACTTCCTTTGACTGCACCACTTTGTTAAGTTCCTGCTGTAACTTTTTCTGCTGTTTCTCCAATTTTTGATGTAATATCTTTTTGAAGATTTTTTAAAAAATCCTTCAAATCTCTGGTTATATTTTTATATCTTTTTTTCATCACCACATATCTTATGAAAATGTTTCAAGTATTCATCATAAACCTGTCTTGGTATATAGATTCTATTTTGAATTTTTTTCAACGCATTTATTACATCCAAACTGATATTAGCTGGCTGACGATATAATTCCAATAATACATTTGTATCTAAAACGACTAAATGTTCATTTGAACGTATTTGTTGGAAATCTTCTATGCTAATCATTTATACATTCACTCTCTCTGTTTACTCTTTATGATGGCTGATTGCGCAACATGAGGGCTTTAAAAATGGGGAAACTCAAATCCAGTAAGTATTGACTTTTTAATATGTTCCGAATATAATTAGCAACAGCAGGGGGACTATATGTAGTTGAGAAGGTAAAACCTGACCCTTTGAACCTGTTGGCTAATACCAACGCAGGGAGCTAAATGATACGGTATGTATGTTTAGGACATTTCCTGTATGGGAGTGTCTTTTTTTGTCATATCGAATATTGTTGGTATGTGTTTGCGATGGAAATGAAAAGTTGAAAAAAAACAAGAATTGATCCGGGGAAAGCAATTTCTCACGTTTATATTACGGCTGAAAAAGTTTCTGAAATTTGGAAGCCTTTTACTAACGAAAATATTTGAAATATGGTATATCGGAGGAAAGGAACATGAAGAATGGTATTTGCTATATAGTTGGCGCGGGTGAGGATTGCAGAATAGATTTTATCCCTACGACTGACGATTTTGTAATTGCGGCTGACGCAGGATTGCGTTATTTGGAACAGGCTGAAATAAATACAGACCTTGTAATCGGTGACTTTGATACACTAAACGCTATACCACAACACCCTAACGTAATTTCTTTGAGTACAGAAAAAAATGATACAGATATGCTTGCCGCTATCCGTGAGGGAATCAATGCGGGCTATTCAAATTTTTACCTTTACTGCGGAACTGGCGGGCGCATAGATCATACGATTGCAAATCTGCAAGCGTTGTCCTTTCTTTCAGAAAATGGCAAGCAAGGATTTTTAGTTGATAATGAAAGCATTATTACGGCTATCACAAATCAGAAAATCACCTTTGACAGCATACAATCCGGCTATGTTTCAGTCTTTTCATATTCCCCGAAAGCAGAAGGTGTCTGTTTACAGGGATTAAAATATGAATTGGATAAAGCCGTTTTGACAAACACATTTCCTATTGGGGTTAGTAATGAGTTTATCGGTAAAGAAAGCAGCATATCCGTTGATAATGGCACATTACTTATTGTCTTTCCGAGAAAAGAAAAGGAGAAATATAGACTATGAAAAAAGTATTATCTATCGCTGGGTCTGATTGCAGCGGCGGAGCCGGTGTTCAAGCAGACTTAAAAACATTTTCTGCACATGGCGTTTTTGGAATGAGTGTTATTGTTTCGGTAGTTGCCGAAAATACAAGCCGGGTCATTGATATTCAAGATGTTACCCCGGACATGATTGGAAAACAGATTGACGCTGTATTTGAAGATATTGAAGTAGACGCAGTAAAAATTGGTATGCTCTCAACAC
Source organism: uncultured Eubacterium sp. (assembly GCA_948759685.1). Next base: position 817 of record CAQBGY010000733.1, on the reverse strand, counting down.
CGGAGTGCATGAAAGCAGTTGCAGAAAAATTACTGGAATACAGCCCTCAAAATGTTGTAGTAGACCCTGTTATGTACGCCAAAAACGGTTGTCCACTTATGAAACCGTCTGCGGTTGATACGCTGATTGAAACAATTATCCCACTTGCTGATGTGCTGACACCAAATATTCCAGAAGCGGAGAAAATTGCAGATATGCAAATTTCTACTATTTCTAACATGGAAGCTGCCGCCAAAAAAATATATGCTATGGGCTGTAAAGCAGTTGTTGTCAAGGGCGGTCATCATATAGGAAATGCTATTGACATTCTATTTGACGGAAATAGGGTTTATCATTTTGAAACTGCCCATATTGACACAAAAAATACCCACGGGACAGGCTGTACTTTTTCTTCCGCAATCGCTTCTAATCTTGCCAAGGCAATGAGTATACAGGACGCAGTTGCACAAGCTAAGGCTTATGTCACAATGGCAATCGAACATTCTCTTGCTATTGGAAATGGGTGTGGTCCGACAAACCATTTTTATAATCTCTATAAATATGGGCTGTCGGAAGAAAGAACAGGTAACACGAAATGAAATACGATTATACTTTATACCTTGTAACAGACCGCAGCCTTATGAGTACCGCTACCTTAATTGAAGCGGTTGAACAAGCTATACTTGGGGGCTGCACTATGATACAGCTTCGGGAAAAAAATATATCATCTTTGGATTTTTACAGACAATCCGTAGAAGTTAAAAAAATAACCGAGCAATACCACAATGTCATTTAGATAAGGACGATGCAAAGAACAGTGTATGTAGAAATATGTACC
>CAQBGY010000732.1 GCA_948759685.1 uncultured Eubacterium sp. | reverse complement strand
CCCTTTCAATTATCATAGAAGCCCTGAATTTACAGAGAAAATTTCACACTCTCGCTGGCCGCACTAAAATTAGTGTAGCCAGCTCCTTCATACACTCGTTTATTGTAAAACATCTAAAATATCAGATAAAGTTATTTTGTCTTCATCTTCGTTCACAGCATTGGGCTCATTCATATTATATGTTGACTGCGTAGCGTTCAAGAGGCTCGGATAGGTATTTTCATATGTCTTTGTCAAGAACAAATACGACTCCCCTTCCTGCAAAAATGTGCCTCCTTCTACAATATATTGGGAATCATCCGTTTCCCCACCCGGGCATTTTATGCTTATGTAAGTCTCACTTGAGTCTCCTTTATAAATGCTGTCAACTTTCACTTCATAAATCGTATAAGGAATCTTTTGTGACTGGGACAAACCTGTCACAGAATCTTCTCCCGTGTCTGTTCTTACATCCAGCATTCCATAGGATACACTTTCGATTGTACCACTGAAAACCAAGTCAGCCTCGCCTACTAATTCTTGTGCCGTATCATATAACGGATACTCCGCATGAATTACCGTGGCCGGTTTTTCATTATCAGATACACTGGTCTCTTTTCCACATGCCCCTAAAATGCAAATAGTGAGCATCAGCATTACAATACTTATCCTTTTCTTCATTTCGATTCCTCCTTAATATTTTGCATTTACATTGTCAATATCAAATTGTTGCGGTGTCGTCATTGTATTTCTGTCACGGCTGTATTTCATAATTGATGCTTTGGTCGTATTTGGGTTATCACATAACCAGAACACATGTCCAAACTCGTGCGCTACTGTACTTGTGGCAAAGTTCGGTATATTTGTCGCATCATCTCCGATTGTCCTCGCATTTATCTGTATTGTGAACTTAGTCGTGTAGCCAGTTGATGTATAATATGTTTGTGTAGTTAACCCGTACCATGTATCATTATATCTCGCTGCTTCAATGGTATTACTGCTTGAAGAAGATGTCGAAATAGATACATTTGCACTTGAATCATTCCATGCAGCAATGCCATTATCAATAATTCCAACCCAAACATCGTTATAGCTGCTAGAGTAGCTTTTTACTGTTACATTTCCAGTTTCCGATCCATAATCTATATAGGGATCAGCCGCATAAACAGCAATAGTTGAGCAAAATACAAATCCTACTGCGAACAAAAAAGCAACAATTCTTCTTACTTTCTTCATCTTCATACCTCCATTAAAATATTGTATTTTTATTTTACCGCATATTATAAATAATAAATCCCCCTGCAGGTGAGTAGTCACTTAAGTGCGCTGTTTTTGTATTACTGGTATGAGCAGCAACAATAAAGTCCCTATTTGTTGAGTCATACCCCACAATTATCAGAGTGTGATAGGCGCTTCCATTGCTATTTAACAATGAAACTGCATCACCTTTGAAACCGTAACTATATGCGTTAGCATTGACGGATGTGAATGTAGAATAACTACTTGCATTGCTCTGCCAATAACTCTTGAACGCATTAGCGCCGCGCCATGTTGATGATACATTTTTTGTGTCACAGCTACTTCCTGTCGAGAACCAATTCGACCAGTCCTGAGCCGCTGCAGATGTTCCTGGTGTTCCTTTCATACTCTTCCCACCAGCATACAAGCATTGAGAAATGAAGTTGGCGCAATCCCCGCCATAAGAAGTCCAATCCGGATATGCTGAAATATATGGCGTATCATAATACTCCTCTGCATAGGCAACTGCATCTGAAGCGCTATATGAAGATGCACGAGTTCTTACTTCGTTTATCTGTGCGGCAGGCATATCTTGTGTAGCCAGTACGATTTCATAATCTTCAATATACAGATTCACATATAGGCTGTTCACACCCTCCAAAGACATAATCTCATCATAGTGGGACTGCAGATAATTCAAATTGTATTCCCACTCTACGGTCGATGTTTCTGTACCACTGTGTGAACTGATTAGTTCTACAATATATGTTTCCCGCTCCATCATGTTCTGATAAGCAGTATCGACAAAGGCCTCGGTACTCCTTTCGTTTACACTCACAGAAGCTACAGTCGCATACTTTTCCTGATATATTTCCTCCGCCAGCTCGTCCTGTTCTGTATCGCTCAAAGCCGGATACTGTTCGGACACATATTGGTTGATTTCCGCCCTGTCAAGATTTTCCTGACTTTCTGATTCACTTGCAAAGACACTGTTTCCAAGCACCATTGTCATTGACAATGCAAGTGCAATTATTATTCCTGCTCTCTTTTTAATCATGGCTGTTCCTTTCCTACTTTCAATAACCTTCGTTTAGTATGCTACAGTTGTTCCAACCGTCCTTGCTACCGATTGTAATATATCTTTTGTTTTCACTATTCTCTACGGACACTACAAATAATACTACCTCATCTGCTCCATACCCTTCATATTCACGCATAAAAGGGGATTCCGGATCTGCCTGTGTAAAACTAAGCATTTTACGGTTAATAGAAATATAGTATTCCTCGGCTACTGACCGTAAACGCGCCAATTCTTCTTCTGATAGTATCACAATCACGACTTCTTTATCTTCTGTAGACTCTTGCTGTTTTGACTCATTGTATTTCTCATTATCAATTTCCTCTGCGCAATATTCTTCTGTCATCTCCCTTTGCGCCTCTGAATTGGCAGGCTGCCCTGTTTTCTCTGTATCCACATTCGGAAGCGTGTCTCCTGCGCATCCCGTAAATAGTGTCTGCTGATTAGGTTTAAAACACTTGATTTTACTGACTTTTACTAC
>CAQBGY010000731.1 GCA_948759685.1 uncultured Eubacterium sp. | reverse complement strand
CCAGTCGGAATTGAACTGGCTGCGGAAATCCTCGTTGGTGTTGAAAGTCACATTGTTCTGAAAGAGAGATTTTAGGAAGTTCAGGAAGGTGCTTTTGCCCGTGTTGCGTTCTTCCGACACCAACAGCAGGATAGGCAACTTCTGAATCGGTTGCAGGTAGAGCAGTTGCAGATAGTCCATCCCCAACTCGTACTGTTCCCCGAAGATGTGCCGTACCAAAGATTGGATATGCGATAAATCGCCCTCCTGCGGTCGGTGGTCTATCGGTTCGTAAAGGTTAAGGAACTTGCCGACCACGGAACGGTAGCCGATGTGTTCGGGTACGGTGCAGAAGCCGTCATACTTGGGAACGCTGCCGATGTAATCCTTGCCGTAATCCTGTCGCAGGGTCTCGTTGTTCCATGCGATGCGTTTCTTCACATACCCTCCGTTCAGTCTCGGTTGCTCCACAATCTTGTAGAGCGTTGTCCCGACACGGATAAATTCTTCCTTTGCCATGCCGCCATCCGATGGCGGTCTGTGGCTGTCCTGTTGTTCGATAGCTGACATAATCAAATGGTTTTAAGTTTGAAAATTACCAGCTGCAAAAATATAATCAATTATCGGATAGGTTGTTATGCAAAACACGGCAGAATGGTGACAAATAGCCCCCGAAACAAAAACTTTCAATGGCTTGGGGCAGGAAACGGGTTGTGCAAACGGAAAAACTCCCGAAAAGCGAATGTCGGATTACGCTTTTCGGGAGAAAAAATCAGAGTGTCTGTCGTGCTGTCGTACTGACTTAATGAATTACTGACTTACCGAGTGAATTATGTCAGGCATTCAGCTACGAGAAGTATTCGGAGTTGGATATACCGTTGGTATTCAGCGAGAAGAAGATGCTTGTTTTCTCTTTTCGCAGGTACAGTCTTTCAAAAACGGCATTGCGTACCCGTTCCGCTCCGAATGTGCCGATATGGAAAACGAGGGCAACTATCGCTTCAAGGTTGTAAACCTCCATACTGCAATTATCGGATACCCGTATGCTTCGCCTTATCCCGTATTCCCTTAAAATTCCGCTCTTGCAAAGAGCCTTCAGCCCTGCACGGAATGTCGGGGCGGTTACTCCGAACAGGTCGCAAAGTTCCCATTCGCTCATGGCGGTTGCGCTAATGTCGGTCGGCAAGGTGATGTTGCCGTTGCCGTCCGTTGTGATGATGCTTCGTTTCATGGCTATGCTTGGTTATGGGGTTACACTTCCGAACGATGCGTTCAGCTTGTTGCCGAACATCGTCAGGTCATTGTCAAGTTTCTGCGTGGTTATCTTCGCATAGATTTGAGTCGTGACAATGTTCGTGTGTCCCAGAACACGGCTCACGCTTTCAATGGGCATTCCCTTACTAAGAGCCAGTGTTCCAAACGTATGACGTGCGCAATGGTAGGAGATTTGCTTCTCTATTCCGCATTCCGCCATTACCTTTTTCAGTTGTTTGCACATCGTCCAATAGTTGATTTTCCCGAAAACCAGCCTGTCTTCCGACAGATACTTGTACCGTTCGATTATCTGCAAGGGAATATCCAGCAGCTTCACTTGGAACGGGACATTTGTCTTGTGCCGTTTCGACAATATCCATTTCTCACCGTTCACCTCCACTATTTCGTCCGTTGTGAGTTCTTTCATATCCACGAAAGACAAGGCGGTAAAGCAGGCGAAAATGAACAGGTCCCGCACCAATGTGAGGGTGGGGTTGTCAAACTCGTGCGCCATGATTCTTTTGATTTCGTCCTCTGTCAGATACTCCCGTTCCTTAACATTCGGGCTGATATGGAACTGCGCAAACGGATTTCTCGGTATCAGTCCGTTATAGTGCGCACGCATGACCACCCCTTTCAGCCACATGCAGTTCAGCCAGATGGTGGCGTTTTTCAGCCCCCGTTCAGCCGTAAGATAAGCCGCAAACTCCTTGATGAAGTCGGGTGTAAGTTCCAGCATGGACATGTCTGTCCGTCTGTAGAATGACTTGATAAAGGCTGCGACATAGTTCCTTGCCCTTACCATGACCTTGTACGTGCCGATGCTGCGGTCTTTGCCGACACGTTTCAGAAAGTTGGCGCAATCCTTGTCAAAAGCCTTTATCAGTGTCTCATACTCGCTTCCTACCCCTTGGTAGGCATTGCGCACCATTTCAGCCGTTACGTATGCCTCTCGGTCGGATATGCGCTGATAGTGCTTGATGATTTGCGCCTTGATGTTGTCCAATGACAGATTGATGTTCCGTGCTTCGGCACTCTTGCCTTTGGCTCGGTTGCCTTTCGCATCCCAAAGGGTTTTCGGGATGGTCTGCTTGCAACTGAACTGCGCCACAGTACCGTTGATTGTCACTCGTCCCATGATGGGGACAATACCGTCTTTCTCCTTGCTGCCGTTCACGTAGAACAGCACTTTGAATGTACTTCTTGCCATACTCGTTTTTTGTTTGCAAAGTTAAATATCAACGAGTTAGACCTTGATACGCAAATCGGTGACAAACGGTGCAATAGCATCTCTCATATGTTAAATCTTACTCTTTCACGGGTAATGATTTGCAAACCATTCTTCTTCTTAAATCCGCTTTTCTTTGCGTTTTCCGATTTTTCGGCTTGTCATCATTTGACACCGTAACAACTCTGATATTAAGTCGTTTAGCGTCATTTCTCCCGTTTTTCGAGGTTATACCAGAGATTTTCCATAATTTTGCACCCTAAACGAAAAATACGCAAAAAGGAATGGGTGGTTTTTTTGGAACAGTCTCAAAGGCTGAAT
>CAQBGY010000730.1 GCA_948759685.1 uncultured Eubacterium sp. | reverse complement strand
GTCAGTGAAAATGGTTATCCCCGTCCGGTAGCTATCGACCTATTGCACCATACCGGTATATCAACTTTATGGATGACAACAGCTTTATCCACAGAAAAGGTAAAGCATATCAGACAAAATTCAAAAGCCGGAGTTTGCTTTGTTCACGAAGCGGACAGTGTTACTCTAACCGGAAAAATGGAAATACTTACTGACGCGGAAACCCGTCAGAGCTTTTGGCAAGACTATATGCTGCACTATTTCCCGCAAGGTGTAAACGACCCGGATTATTGCATCCTTTGTTTCCATGCGAAAGAAGCTGTCTTGTGGATAGACAGGAAATTTGAGCGCATCGTGTTATAATGTAGCCATTCTTGTTTTCGTATGAAAAGTTTGTCTTATCATACGAAAGTAAGAATAGCTATTTAGGGTAACTTTTTCTCTGGCTTATTCCGTATATTTGCTTTCAAATAAGAGAACTATGGATATAGATAACGAAAAGAAATATTGCCAAAGTTGTGGTATGCCATTAGACATTGAGGGTATTTTAGAATATGGAACAAATTCTGACAGTACCCTCAATCAGGAATTTTGTTCTTGTTGTTTAAACTCTGGCAAATATCTTTTTGATTTCTCAATGGAGTACCTCATTTATCTTTGGGGACTTTTCCCCGATTCTTATAATCAAATTGCTGGTACGAATTACAAAAGCGAGGAATTGAGAAATGTGTTATCCGACAGGTTGCCCAATCTAAAGCGGTGGAAACAAAAGATAAACACTGCCCATATACACTATGACCTTATAATGAATGTTCAAGAATATATTAACAGGCATTTATTTGAGGACTTAAATTGTGACAATTTATCTCATGTAGCTTGTATGTCTATGTATCACTTCCGGAGAGTATTCAAGGATGTTGTTAGAGAGAATGTCGGTGATTATATTCAGCGGTTAAGGTTAGAATATATTGCTTTCAAACTTATTTCAACGAATACAAGGGTATCGGAACTACTTGAACAGATAAATTTTCAAAATAAACATACTTTATCAAGGGCATTTAAGAAGCATTTTCAGATGTCTATTCCTGCTTTCAGAAAAGCATATTCAAATGTTGCTTATGAAAACAAGATTATAAAACAACTGGAGTATTCAACAAAGAGGATTAAAGAAATTAAAGTTGCATATTTGAAATTTGAGCGAACACATAGAAATAAGCAAGCATATTCTACTTTATGGAAGCAAATAATGGAATTTGCCAAGGAATACAATCTGACAGATAAAGGCTTCAAATACGTTAGTATCAGTTTGGATAGCCTTGATATTACGGAAATAGATAAATGCCGATTTTTGATTGGTATAACTGTTCCCTATTCAATGGAAATTCCTAAAGGTTTCAGTGTTCTAAACATACAAACAGGTCTATATTCTGTATTCAATATAAAAGGAAGATACCATGAATTAAATAGAATTTATCGGGATATTTACCTTGATTGGTTACCTAATAGCAAGTATAGTTTAAGAGAACAAATGACTTTTGAAATATATACCAATACTCCCGATAAAGCAAGCATGGAAGAATTGGTAACGGAAATCTATTTACCTATTGAAGTAAAACAAAAGATAAAATGAAAGACGAAATAATTCAATTTTTAAAAGAGAACATCATTGGTAAAACATTGCTTACTGGTGCCGTCTATAAATTAGAGAACGGAAATTTAGAAGGCGTATATAACGACAAAATGACATTCTCAAATTTAGTGACAACGGGAAACGGTTTCAAGTTCGACATGACAACTGTTACCCAAGAATTGGTTTACAATTTGGATGGTAAAGGAGCAAGAACCACCATAGCCAAAGATTATACAGGAACGAGTGTGTTTTGTTATGAATTAGCAATGCGAAAAAGCACAAAGCAAATCACAGGTTATATGCGCTGTGTTTCAACAACAGTTCAAGATTCCACAATGGAAGCCGTAGTTTGTGGAATATTTGATGTGACTTTTGACGGGAAAGAACTAAAATGGCAAGAAAATCAGTTGTTATATAGAGATAATCCCATAGGAGAAGATAAATATAAACCTGTCGCTTTCAATTCTAAAGTTCGTTTTTATCTTGATAACGGGAAAGTCGTATTTGAATATTTGCCAACGCTTTGGGATATATCCCCTGACACATTGGAAAAAAGGTTGTCTAAAGATGATTATCCTCCTTATATATCAAAAGAACAGTAACTGAATGAAAAGGACGTAAAATCGAATAATAGCGTAATGAAATAAGCTACTTATACGATGAAAAAGGTAGTAGATAAGATATTAGAGCAAGTAGAAGTTGATATTTCTGAAATCGACCTCTACGGCTATGATATTATCGAAACCTCTCTTTCAATGGTACATAAGCTGCAAACGGTTCTTGATGAATTGAGGGTAAAAATACAAACCTATATATTTCCAACTAAAGAGGATGAAATCTTATTTTTCAAGACACAGAAACCGGAATTACTTGGTCGATTGCTATTCTTCTATAAAATATATAAGATTGAAACACAATGCCCTAATGGTAGCGATGAAGTGATTAGAAATTATATCAATCGGGAACTGGATAATCTGACTTATTTCTTCAATCGTAATTTGGACTTTTATCAATACTACCGTTCACACTCCACTGTGTACGATGAATATTACTTTGTACGTGGAAAAGCTGATTTGCGGTTATGTACCGATAGCGCACAGTTTGATAAAGACCCTAACTTCTCAACCGGATATGACTATAAAGTGGCAAAGATTATCGCCAATGAAATGCTGC
>CAQBGY010000729.1 GCA_948759685.1 uncultured Eubacterium sp. | reverse complement strand
TAAAGGAAATGCTGCAAGGGTGGGTGCTTGGCAACCTCGAAACGATGTTCACGGACGTGAATACAAAAGTGGGCGAGATTGCAGGGGAAGTCGGGCAGACACCCAGCGCATGGAACGGAAGCATTTTTTCCATGATCCGGAACCTTTCAGAGAATGTCATGATACCCATAGCGGGGCTTATCATCAGCGCAATCTTGTGTTATGAGCTGATAACGATGGTAATGGACAAAAACAATATGCACGAGGTAGGGAGTGAGTTTTTCTTCCGCTACCTCGTGAAAGCGTGTGTTGCAGTGATGCTCCTCAGCAAGACTTTTGACATCACAATGGCGATTTTCGATGTGGGCAACCATATCGTGACCAATGCAGCGGGTGTCATATCAGGCTCCACGAGCATTGACGTGACCGCCACGCTGACTACCATGTTCAATAACCAGCTTTCCACTATGGGCATTGGCGAACTGATCGGGCTTGGGATAGAAACCATGATTGTCAGCTTATGTATGAAAATCATGTCCGTCCTCATCACCGTCATTCTATACGGGCGCATGATAGAGATATACCTTTATATTTCAGTGGCTCCGGTTCCCTTTGCAACTTTAAGCAACCGGGAATGGGGCAGCATCGGAAACAACTATATCAAGGGGCTTTGCGCCCTTGCATTTCAGGGATTTTTCATTATGGTCTGTGTCGGCATTTATTCGGTACTTGTTGCCAGCGTTACGGTTGCGGGCAACCTGCACACGGCGCTCTGGTCGGTGGCGGCTTATACCGTTATCCTGTGCTTCAGTTTATTTAAGACAGGATCGCTTGCCAAAAGTGTGCTGAATGCCCATTAGACAGTTATTTTATAGTATCAGCAGGAAGGAGGAAACACCGGAAATGAAAAATATCCGGTCACAATGCTTATGGCTATATCAGTAGCAGTGCCAAAAGATTTAAGCGGCATCAAGACAAAGGTAGCGATGAACCTTACCAAACGCCAGCTTATCTGCTTTGGGAGCGCCGCAGCGGTGGGGATACCCTTTTATCTTGTGACAAAGGGAGTGTTAGGCACACAGGCTTCGGCGCTCATCATGGTAGCGCTCATGCTGCCTTTCTTCTTTTTGGCAATGTATGAAAAAGACGGCTTCCCGGCAGAGAAGATTTTATACTTCATGGTGCGGCAGAAGCTGCTCACGCCGGGGATACGTCCCTATAAATCGGAAAACCTCTACAAGAAGCTGGAGGAGAGGGAAAAAATAAAGAAGGAGGTGCGTTATCTTGAAGAAAAAGCCGCAGGGCAGCAAAGCCAAGCCAAAGGCGGGGCTTAATTTTTCTGAAAAGAAACGGTTAAGGGAGTTAAAAAGCACCCTTGCCGGGAACGACAAAAAGGCGGAGATACCGGACACAGCGCAGAAAACAATCACATTCAAGAAGATGTACCGTGACGGCATCTGCCAGGTATCTTCCGGTTACTATACAAAAATGGTCGAGTTTTTCGACATCAACTATGACCTTCTGGAGATAGAGGATCAGGGAGAGATTTTAGAGGAATACAGCAGGCTTATCAATTACTTTGACCCGTCCATAAAGTTCCAGTTGTTTCTGTTCAACAGGCAGGTCAACGAGCAGACACTGATAGACCAGTTTGACATACCCTTGCAGGGTGATGAATTTGACGATATCCGTGAGGAATACACGGAAATGTTAAAGAAACAGGCGGCAAAGGGAAACAACGGGATCATCAAATCAAAATATCTTATTTTTGGCATCGAGTGCAAAGGGTATAAGGAAGCAAAGGCGAAGATGGGCAGCATAGAAGCTGATGTCATCAAGAATTTCCTGAACCTCGGCACCCATGCCAGAAGCCTTGACGGGAAGGAGCGCCTGCGTGTCCTGCATGAGTATTTCAATCAGGACACAATGGAGCCTTTCCGTTTTTCGTTCAAAGAATTGTCGGAGTCGGGAAAGAGCGTAAAGGACTACATAGCGCCGCCGGGGTTTGATTTCCGCTATCCGAGCCGTTTTAAGACCGGGAAGATGTACGGGAGCGTCCACTATCTCGACATTATTGCGCCGAGGTTCAATGACGAGCTGTTAAAAAAGCTCCTTGACATTGATGATAACCTTACGGTCACGCTGCATATGCAGACAATGGACCCGGTGAAGGCAATCAAGATGTTAAAAGGCGCACTTACGAACATTCAGAAAATGAAGATTGAGGAACAGAAGAAGGCAGTGCGTTCAGGATATGACATGGACATTCTGCCTACGGACATCATCACTTACGAAAAGGATACCTTAGAGCTGCTTGACGATCTGAACACCAGCAACCAGAAGATTATCAAGATGACTTTCCTCATTACCTGCTTTGGCAGGAGCAGGAAGGCGCTGGAGAACATCACGCAGAGGGTGTCCGGCATTATCCAGCAGGCAAACTGCAATTTAAGGTGTATGCAGTATTTACAGGAGCAGGGGCTGATGGCGAGTGCGCCGATTGGCTGCAACGATACGGGGATTGAGCGTGTGCTTACCACAAAGAGTACGGCTATTTTAGTGCCTTTCTGCACACAGGAGCTTTTCATGCCTGCCCCGGCGATATATTACGGTCTGAACGCACTTTCCAACAACATGATTATGGCAGACAGGAAAAAGCTCCGAACGCCAAACGGGGTAATCCTCGGCACACCCGGCTCCGGGAAGTCTTTCTCCGCAAAGAGGGAGATTTTATCCTGTTTCCTTATGACAGGGGACGATGTGATCGTCTGTGACCCGGAGGGAGAATATTTTGCCCTTGTGGGTGCGC
>CAQBGY010000728.1 GCA_948759685.1 uncultured Eubacterium sp. | reverse complement strand
TTAGTTGTCAATTTTCAGTTAGAATCACATTCATTGAGATTCCGAGAAGTTATTTTTTTAAATGAGGAAGGTCAGTGCATAGGCACTGACCTCTGTATGTTGCTATTATTTATAAGTCATGGTTCCAACCTGTTCCTTCGGTAACCGGTATGTCACTACCACCACCTAAATCTCTTATAATTGCATCAAGTTCTTCTTGTGTTGGTGTACCATCACTACTTGGCTGAGTTTGTTGACCATTGGATGCTGGTGGTGTTGTGCTACTACCTCCACCAGAACTGCTTCCACTGCTTGGCTGTGGTTGTGGTTTGGTCTCTGCGGTCTGCTTTAATGTTTCTATCTCTGCTTGTAGTTCCTCTATTTCTTTATCCTTATTTGATATATCAGCTTTGTATGATTCTATGGCAGCATTCAATTCGGTGATAGTTGCGGATAAATCTGCAATCTCTGAATCTTTTTCTGCTATCGTATTATTTAAAGAATCCATATCCGATTTTAAAGTATCTAATTCATTCCGTAGAGTAGCTACAGATTCATTTAATGAATTGTTTCTATTAAATTGGTAGATATTGAAGCCAATACTTACAACCAATAGTGACGATAGGATAATAGTAATTGTTTTGTTTTTCATATTATAAATTTCCTTTCTTTAGTTATACAAATCTATTTTACGCCAAAATTCATTGTAGCATATAGCACATATATGTGCAATATTCATTTTCTGGCTGTTCATTCATAATAGTAGTAGGATGCGAGAAAGGCAGTTGCTACTTATGATTGATTACAGCCCGTTATGGGAGACCATGAAAAGGAAAGAAATCACACAATATAAGCTGATAAAAGATAAAGTGTTGGACAACAGGGTATTAGATACCTTGCGGAAAAACAACAACATCACCATGTTGACGCTTGAAAAGCTGTGCCATGCTTTGGACTGTACCCCTAACGATATTGTAAGATTTCCAACTGATGAATAGCTTGCGTGCGGCGGCTCTGGGTTTCCATCGCCAAAATTGAAACATGCTCGCTGCGGCTCGCTCAATTTCGGAACGAATCCACATTCTGGCAAGTGACGAAAAACTGTTTGTATCACTGAAAAAATGCGATACAAATAGTTTTTCTGTTTTCGCAAGTTAGGAAAGTGTTTTGGCACTTTCTTTTTTACTGCCCATCATGCAGATTCTACTATAATAAAATTCTGGGAATAGCTTGCTTGTTGCATCATAGGGATATCGGCTGCCCGTTAGATTTACGCTGGATTCCAGTTTTTAAAGGGCGGGATGGTCAAGGGGAATTGATAGAAGTGCATTATCAATCCCCCCTGCTCCATTATGTTCTGGCAGTCTACCGTTTGTAAAGGGGCTTTCGCGGCATAAAAAGGGCGGCGCGGTGCGCCAATTTATTCCACGTTCCCCTTGACAAACTGCTCTGCGGCTATCCTGCCGATTTTCTCCCGTTCTCTTTTCCATCTTTTTTTCTGCTTCCTTTTTCAGTTCTTTCCTTTTATAATAGCAAGTAGTAAGCAAGTATATCAGCGTGGGCTGCTGGTGTGGTTTCTTTAACTAAGGGAAACGGGGCAATCTTACCCGGATTTTCAAAGATTAGTTATGTTAAGTGACTACTTTGATATGACTTTAGATGAGTTGGTAAAAGATATTGATGTTCAAGATGTACGCAATAAAAATTTAACTGATGAGAAAGTGGCGTCAATTTATTTAGACATTGAAAATGTAAAAAACAAGTCCAGAAAATTAATAAAAATCTTTTGTTATGCTGGTGTTATTTTGTTGGGAATAGTTATTTTAGGCTTTATTCTGCATTTGTTCTTTCCCGATATAGAATGGCTTTGGGGAAGCACACAATAACTAATCATTTAGCGGACGTTGAGCTAACTCCATTTAGAAATTTCTGGAAGGGTAACACAGGCTGTAAAGGATAAAGGCCCAACATGGACAGCCGGAAAGCCGATTTCCCATGAGATACTGGATGAGATTTTTGCAGGTGATGCTATCTATTAGGACAGTGTAAATGCCTTGTACTCTAAAGGCAGCAAAGGACTGGATATACAGATATAATCTTTACACCTTATTCCGCAGAGGGGCATAATGCTTTGCCTCTGCGGTCTGCCCGGAAGTTAGGGGTGGCTGTAGGTGATAAGAGAAATGAAACTTTTTTGAAGGCTGGTTCGTATTATTAACAGATGACAGCAAAACGACCATTAAAATCATTAATGATAATGGAGGATTTGAAAAATGAGCGTAAATGGAATAGGCCAGAATTATTATCAGAACAATGTATCAGCGAATAAGTACAACAGGAGCAGAACCGGGCAGTTCTATCCGCAGAAACAGGTGGCAGAAGAATCTGCGCCCAAAAGTACAAGGCAGAATGCCAATGTGCAGGATATATACGATTCACTTAAATCAACGAATCCGTTAATGGGGCAGGATGAAAACACCGTTTCAAACGACAGCGGACTGACTACATGGTACAAAGGAAAGACATTGGAAGAATGGGCGTTGACAGCACCAAAATATACTGATCCGGCAACGGGCCTCTCATGGTATGTTATAGATGACAAACAGCCATATATGGAAGGAGAAGATGCCGAAAAATTTTTGGAAATGTGTAGGGAAACGGGAGAGTTTCCGCTGAAGAAATTTGCGGAAATGGTTGGAACGATACAGCACCTTGACGATAATACGACTGCTTACATAGCCGATAACGGCACGGTGATTAAATCAAAGGACGGGAAGGAACTGGAGATTGACACTTCATCCATGACTTACG
>CAQBGY010000727.1 GCA_948759685.1 uncultured Eubacterium sp. | reverse complement strand
CATTCAATAAAAGCACCTCTGCCGTACAACAATATAAATTGTCATACGGCAGATTAAATTGTGTTTTCCTTTAAAAAATGTTCTTTTCCACTCCGCTGTCTTTAACTGAATTTTTCTCTCACTATACTACTTGATGTCTGCAATAAAATCTGACTGCCAAAAACATAAAGACAGGAATTTCAACCACTGCCGATATGAGAATGACATATGGTGTCCAAAAACTCATTCCCCCAATATGCAGAAAATGAAAATCGCAGAGCTGATAAAGAAAATTATTTTTCATACCAATGCCTGCGGACGGCAAAATTCCTCCAATCCATGTATCACCTAAAGCCCCATAAGCGAATATAGGCAAAAACAGTATTACCATAGAAATCAACAGCACTGTTAATGAATCCTTACATTTGGCAGAGAGGAAAAATGTACAGCTGATGACTGCCAATACTGAAATCAATCCAGCCAGTACCAAAACAATCTGGAGCTGCCCCAGGTTCATATCCGGCAGGTTGATGACGGAAAACAACATTTGGAAAGAAGTTTCCAGACAATCTGTGCCAAACGCAAGGTTCAGGATTAACAAATGAATTGACATTCCCAAAACAAAAATTACTATGAATATGCTGCTGGCTGCTAAAATCCTTGTGACAGCTAATTTCATGCGCCCGTATTTGGTACAACGTAAAATACTGTCACTCCCGGTTTGATATTCATTTGCAAAAATCGGAGCTGCAATAGCGGTACAAAGGATTGACAAAACTAAAATATACAATGTTGTATAGTCAAAAGCATCCCTGCTCATACCGGGAAACAGATAGAATGGCTGTTTCAGCTTTGCATACTCATCTGCGGCAAACTGCCCGGCTGTCGGATATTCTTTCTGCTCAAGGTTCATAACATGATCCAGATGAGAAGCGCACCTCTCATAAAAATACTGTTCCACTTCATCCGGGGCAATATCCATAAGTTCTGCCCCGATGCCTGTTTTCGGATCAGCAAAGGCTTCGCTTAATCCTTTCAGCATAGGGCGTATTGCCATAATATTTTCAATATAAACGTCCAGCGGCACATCATCCAGTGTGCCATATTCCTTTACGCACGACTGATATACCCGCAGGGCTTCCGCCAGCTTCTCCGATGTAATATCCCCTGCTGTTTTTGCATAGTAATCTCTCTTAAACTTAATTGCAGGCAAGCCATCTAACTCAATGACTTCGCCATTTTCTCCCGGACGGTTAATAGATTCAAAACTAATCGGCAGATACGCCGATATAACAGACATCAAAATGGCAACAGCAATCAATACCAAAGTACGGCGTGACATTATAATCCGTTTCACTTCTAAACAAAATAAGCGCATATTATTTTCCCTCCCCTTCCAGATTTTCCTGTGGAAAATACCAAAGATATAAGTCCTCAAGCCGAGGCGATACAGCAACTGCTCCGGAAATTTCAGGCGTTTCGGATAAATACCGAATGGATACCTGCCCGTTATCTTCACCACGTTGATTGATAACTCTAAGCCGCATCTCATAACCGCTCAAATCCCCGGCTGGTACGGAACACGTCCAGACTTTCCCTTCAATCTCTTTCACAAGTTCATCTGTTGTTCCTATATCCACAATTTTTCCTGCCTTCATAATGGCGTTTCTTGTCGCAATATACTCAATGTCAGAAACAATATGGGTAGAAATCAGCACAATTCTGTCATGTGAAAATTCCGAAATAAAGTTACGGAAGCGTACCCTCTCTCCGGGATCAAGCCCTGCCGTTGGTTCGTCCATAACAAGGATTTTCGGATCATTTAACATTGCCTGTGCAATACCGACACGCCGCTTCATTCCTCCGGACAGCTTTGCAATTTTTTTCCTTTTTACATCAGAAAGCGTAAGTATGTCCAAAAGGTAATTGATTTTCTTTGTAGTTTCCCTTGCCGGAACATCTTTAAGCGCCGCTACATACTCAAGGTAATCTTTTACCGAGAAATCACGGGAATATCCAAAATCCTGCGGTAAAAAACCAAATATGTTCCGATAAGACTCTCCCATTTTGCGGATATCAGCGCCATCATAATAAATTGCTCCACTGGTAGGCATCATAATGTCAGCAATCATACGCATAAGGGTAGTTTTTCCTGCCCCATTAGCGCCAAGCAATCCCCACACTCCCGGTGTCAGAGTAATGCAGGCATCATCAACAGCCTTTTTGTCTTTAAACTGTTTACTTAAATGTTCAATTTTCAGTTCCATTACGTCACTCCTTTTCCAAGCCTGTTTCCAAAGGCAAATGCCCCTGTTCAGTAATGATTGTACCAAACAGGGGCATTGCATTCTCAAATTTTAAACTGGAATAATCCTAAGAACTTCCTAATATCAAACATAAATTTTCCTAAGAAGCAGCAGGAAGAGTAATGGTAAAAGTAACTGTTTCGTTTTCGCTCTGCGCTATGATTTCACCGCCATGCAGGTTGATAATCTCTCTTGCGATAGAAAGGCCAAGACCTGCCCCTCCTGTATCAGACAGCCGGGCTTCATCTAAGCGGTTGAATTTTTCAAAGATGCCCGATAACTGCTCTGCCGCAATTGTTTGTCCATGATTTCGGAAAATAATTACAACATTCTTCCCTTTTCTCTCTGAAGATATACTGATTTCCGTATCAGGATAACTGTAAGCGGCTGCATTTTTTAAAAGATTATTGAATACTCTTGCCAGCTTTTCAGGATCACCGGTTATATTCAGATTATCCTCAATAGAAACATTGACACGATTCCCCCTTGCTGAAAGGGAAGGATA
>CAQBGY010000726.1 GCA_948759685.1 uncultured Eubacterium sp. | reverse complement strand
TTTTATCAAATGACTTTTTACTTTTTAAAACAATTTGATAAAATTAAATTTGCAGGTTATCAAATAGCCTTAAGTGATGAATGGTTTTTAAAAAGAAATAATCGTGATGCAGAAGCAAGAAGAGAATATTTTGATAACGAGAAGAATAGTAGACAGAAGGGAGATGTTTATATAACCAATATTATAGATGAGGAGATGAAGAGTAATGATGAACGCTTACGATAAAATTTATTTGGAAAGTTCAAGAAAATCATTAGCACGAATGTGTGATTTTGTGGTATATGATTTGAAATATGATTTAGAAGATTTTTTTGATATGTTTATAGCATCTTCTTATGCAAAGCGTTTTGAACATGGAGAATCAACTATAGTGGCAGGACAGTCTGGTGTCGAATTAGCATATGATATTTTGGACGAAAATGGAAAAAGTTCATTAAGAGTTGAACCACAATATACAGTGAATAGAAGTAAGGAATACTGGCTTGGCTGGGCACTTGCATATTATCAATGGTATACTAGTTTATCTTTTGCAGAAATCATAAAATATGTCCCAATAAAAAAGATTTTAAAATTGTACTCTCCATATCATGAAATGGATATCAGACATTTTGTAGATCAAATGAACGAATTATATGTAGGGGCTAAAAAGGAAACGAATTTAAAGATTAGAAGAAAGCGATTAGGGATAAGTCAGAGTAAACTTGCAGAATTAACAGGGATACCAGTGAGAACAATTCAGCAGTATGAACAAAGACAGAAGAATATCAATAAAGCACAAGTAGAGTATCTGGTGGTATTAGCAAGAGTACTTTACTGTAGGGTAGAGGATTTGGTTGAGAAAGTTTAGATTGTTTCATATAGAAAAATATTATATAATTACAAGAACAAAACGAAACGGGAGGAATTTATGAATTTGGAAGAAACAAAAGAAAAGGGGATTTATGAAGAACAAAATATTTCAGGCGAAGATGTGATTGTAGCAGATTCAGAAACTAATATTGAAGAGCAGTATAAAGTTTTAGAACCAGTTGAACCATCCAATGTGATAACAGGGATTGTTGGTGCGTTAATAGGTTCGTTATTAGGTGTGGCTTTGTGGGTAGCAATTTATCATTTGGGATATATTGCTTCTATTGCAGGAATTGCAATTATATTCTGTGCAATGAAGGGATATGAGATATTAGGACGTTCTCTTGATAAAAAGGGGGTTATTATTGCAGCCATTATATCTGTAATTATGGTATTTGCAGCCAACCATTTAGCATGGACTACAGAAGTTTATTTAGAATTAAAGGAATTTGGCGAGATAAGTTTTTTGAACATCCTAAAAAGAATGTTTGATTTTATATCTGAGGCAGATATTATGAAAGAATATTTGTCTGATTTAGGAATGGGATATGTATTAACTCTTATTGGTGGTATTTCAATGATTGTAAAGAAGTATAAGCAGGTAAAGTAGTACATTTTTAAAATGGCAAATGTAATAGAACAACCATTAAGTATATGTGGGTTACATTAATAAAATTGTGTATAGATGAATAATTATTCAAAAAAATTTAAAAAGGTGTTTATTTCGTTGAAATAAGCATCTTTTTCATGTATAATATTTGCATATTTGTGTACATAGGATAGGAGAAATAATGTGTACGAAAAAATTAAAGTTTGAAAATATCAAAGACGCAAAAGAGCGTTTGTCAAAATATATTAAAGATACACCATTAGAGAAATCTATATATTTAAGTGATGATAGAAATGTGTTTTTAAAATTAGAGTGTCAACAGCCGATAAAAGCTTTTAAAATGCGTGGAGCATTAAATAAAATTCTTTCATTAACAGAAAAAGAAAGAGCAAAGGGTGTTGCTGCCATTTCATCAGGAAATCATGGTATTGCAGTGTCTTATGTTTCAAAGATGTTGGGAATGAAACCGGCTACTGTGATTGTTCCGGAAAATACTCCGGACAGTAAGATTGAAAAGATGAAGGCATATGGTGCAAATGTTCTTCTAATGGGAACTTGTTTTGATGAAGCATATGCGAAAGGTATAGAATATATCCGTAATAATAGTTATATATATATTGATGCATGGGATAAAGATGTAGAAGTGTATGCAGGTCAGGGAACTACTGGATTGGAGATTATAAGCCAAAATCCTGAGATTGATACGATTATTCTTCCAATAGGTGGAGGTGGATTGTGTACCAGTACCGCACTTGCTGCAAAAAGCATGAATCCGAATGTTAAAATTATAGGAGTTTATTCTGAATGTTGTCCAGCCTGGGGCAGATCCGTCGAAGAGAAACATTTATATCACGAATATCCAAGTGGAAATTCTATTTGTGAAGCCATGGTAGGCGGGATTGGAGAATTAGCATTTTCGATGAGAGAATTGGTCGATATTTCTTTGGAAGTAAAAGAAAGCATGATTAAAAAAGCTATGGCACATGCGGTATTGAATGAAAAAATAGTAGCAGAGGCTGCCGGTGCTGCACCGATTGCAGCATTCATGCAGTATGGAAAACAGATTCCCGGAAAAAACATTGCTTTAGTTATTAGTGGTGGTAATGCCAATAATGAAGTTTTGAGGGAAGTTCTAAATTCGTAAATATGTGTGAAAGCATATTGAAATAAAAAGAAAGGACGTCAATAAAAGACAGAGGTACAAATCATGAAAAAATTATTTGGAAAATTAGTAGCAGTTGCACTTGTTGCAACCATGATGTGTGGACTTGTTGCTTGTGGCAGCAAAGAAGACACAAAGAAAGAGGATAATAAGAAGTTAGACAAGATTGT
>CAQBGY010000725.1 GCA_948759685.1 uncultured Eubacterium sp. | reverse complement strand
AAATATTAAAAGCGAATCACCCCAAAAACACCAAATAAATCACCCCAAAAACACCGATTAAATCAACAAATGTCACGCTCAATATATCATAAATAAGTATTTTTACTATCTTTTCACTATTAAATGATATGTTGAGCATGACAAAAACACCATGGGAACAAAGTTTCCCCGGAAACTTGAGCAAAAGATGGCTATTATGGGCGAGCAGATAAAACTTGCCCGATTACGTCGCAATCTCTCGATAGCGCAGGTAGCAGAACGAGCCACCTGTTCACCACTCACTATAAATCGAATTGAAAAGGGCTCTCCAACCGTTTCAATCGGTATATATGCCCGTGTTCTCTATGTCTTACAGCTTGACGATGATTTACTGCTGATAGCAAAAGAAGATACCCTCGGTCGTACATTACAGGATTTAAGTCTCAAACGTCGCCAACGCGCATCAAAGAAAGTATAAAGCACTACTATTTAACATTGATGTGAATTACTTTTGCCCATAAGTGGAATTAACTTTGCGTTATGAAAACTGAAAAGATTAAACTGACATTAAAGGACGGACAGATTGTTGATGCGCAGACACCATTGATTATCTCGGCGAGTCGTGCTACGGATATCCCCGCGTTTTACAGTCAGTGGTTCTTTGAGCGTCTACGAGATGGATATGTGCGCTGGCGCAATCCTTATAGTGGCAAAGATTCATACGTATCGTTTGATAAAACTCGTTTTATTGTCTTTTGGTCGAAGAATCCGGAGCCAGTTATTCCCTATCTGCCATTTCTTAACGAGCGTAATATCGGTTGCTATTTTCAGTTCACTTTGAATGATTATGACACCGAAGGGCTGGAGTCTAATGTACCACTGCTAAAACAACGCATCGAAACATTCAAGCAAATAGTTGATGTTCTTGGTAAAGGCTCTGTTGTATGGCGTTTTGATCCACTAATTCTGACAGACAAAATCTCATCGGAAGATTTACTACACAAAATTGAGAATATCGCCAATCAACTGAGCGGATATGTTGAAAAACTCGTGTTTAGTTTTGCGGATATCGCGACCTATAAAAAGGTGGGGCGAAATCTGTCAACTGCCGGAATAAATTATCGCGAATGGACTGAAACCGAGATGCTTGATTTTGCGGAGCGCTTATCTGCACTCAATCTTGGGTTAGAATTAACCACTTGCGCTGAAAAGATTGACTTGACTCAACTTGGCATTAAACATAACCGTTGTATTGACCCGGATTTAATTTACCGACTTGCTCCTAACTTACAAAGTGAGGTGAGTCATCTAAAAACCGATAAAGGTCAGCGATCTCTATGCGGCTGTGTTACCTCAAAGGATATTGGAGCATATAACACCTGCCCTCACGGTTGCGCCTATTGCTATGCTAACACTACTCCATATTCTGCAAAGCAGAATTATCTCCGACACAACCAAAATCCCAACAACGATTCAATCTTATAAATAAAATAGTCTAATACTATGAATATACTCCTCTTTATTCCTAATTTCAAGGCTTCAAGAATTAGTTTTAATGAAATACTTGAGGCTGCATCAAAGCATACCAAGACCCTATCGGATGTAAAGCAAAAATCGCTTAAGGAAGACCTTGAGAATGGCCTTGCTAATCTAACATCCATGGATCAACTGCAAATGTATCTCAGTTCTTATGGTGATATCCATCGGCAGAAACTTATGATGGCGTATAAACATATCCCAAACAAAGTTTGGTCTGAAGGGAAACTTGCTGTCATTGACTATGGTTGTGGACAATGCGTTGCGGAGATGGTTTTATCTGACTTTATGAAAGGGCACTACATTGATAATGATATAGTTTCCCATTAGTGTCCACTAAAAAATCATACGAGCACTTTGAAATTATTGAAATTCAATTTGTTATAGCCTATTTTGGTGCGCAACGATTTGAAATTACTTTTGCAGTCTGAATCAGACTGTTATGAATAAAGACAAGTACGTTTTCGCCCAATTAGTCCAGTTTCTTGACAACTTCAAGTATCTACGCATCGTGAAGAAGTATGATGGAGACATGTATGTAAAGAGTTATACTTGTCGGAATCAACTACTTACGCTGATGTTCGGACAACTGTCAAATCGTGAGAGCCTTCGCGATCTCATCGTAGCGATGGAAGCCCATGCGGGGAAACTCTACCACCTCGGAATTGGGAAATCCGTGACACGGAGCAATCTTAGCAAGGCTAACGAGCAACGTGACTACCGTATCTTCGAGGAGTTCGCCTTCTATATGATTACGGAGGCTCGTAAGCGAAGAATACAGATAATCTTCGAGCTTGACGGTCATGTCTATGCCTTTGACTCCACAACCATCGACCTATGTCTGTCGGTATTCGAGTGGGCTAAGTTTCGCAAGCACAAGGGCGGGATTAAGGTGCACACCCTTTACGATGTAGAGGCTCAAGTTCCTGCATTCGTGCATATTACCGAAGCTAAAGTCCATGATTCAAAGACCATGTCGGAGATTCCGTATGAGAAGGGTGCGCACTATATCTTCGACCGTGGTTACAATGATTTCGGCAATCTTTACACGATAAACCGCATCGAGGCGTTCTTTGTCATCAGGGCTAAAACCAATGTAAGATTCAAGCCCGAGACATGGAAACGGAGGCTTCTGGTGAACGTGATTTCAGACGCAATCGTCTACTTCACGGTTTATAAAAGCTCTAAGGATTACCCGGAAAAACTCCGCAAGGTGGTCTGTATCGATCCCGAGGACGGTACCAGATACATATTCCTGACCAACAATCTGACTGCTT
>CAQBGY010000724.1 GCA_948759685.1 uncultured Eubacterium sp. | reverse complement strand
GAGATCTACACTCTTTCCCTACACGACGCTCTTCCGATCTTTTCTTCTCCATCAGCCTCTAACTGGTTTTTATGTGTCAGCAGAACAGCAGTGCCTCCGATAGCCTGTCCAATAAATCCATACTTTTCTGCAAGATCCATGATCTCTTTCCAGTGACTGTCCATTTCTTTCATTTTTTTATGATCTACCATTAAGAACTCCTTTCCGGACGGCAGCACCCGCCGCCCTGTTGTATTTGTGATATATATTCCTACGAGTCCATTCAGGACATCTGGTGCTAACTTATCGCCACAGGCAGCACAACCGCTCTAAAATCACTGTCCTCAGCTTCTACAGTCATTGGCATTTTGGGACTTTCAAAAGAAAGCCCTACATTGTCACAATCAAATGCCCTCAATGTCTCTAACACCAGCCCCGCATCAAACGCTATTGTCAATGACTCAGGCAGTTCCTCCTGTAAGTCAAGCGTTTCATCGTAGTCTGTCATCCTGTCCTTAATGCTCAGGTTCAGTGTGTCGCCTTCCATAGTGAACTTTACCGGGCACTTTTCTTCTGTACACATCTTCGCTCTTGTCATAGCTTCCAGCAGCTCCACTCTGGAAATCACTGTATGTAGGCGGAACTCTTTAAATATACTTTGATATCTTAAATACTCTCCTTCCATAATTCTTGTGTGTATCTCATAACCTTCACTGACAAACACTGCACTTGCTTTGCTGTGCCGGATACATACTTTACCACTGATTCCTATTGCAGTCAGTTTCTCAATCGCTGCTTTTGGAATTAACAGTTTAAAATTCCCATCAAACGCGACTTTGTCCCATGCCAGCACATGCGAATCAGAACCGACAAAATTCAGCATCCCATCTTCTGCATGAAGATACAGCGCTTTTAGAATTGGATTCCCCGCATTTGCCGCAACCGCATAGGACACACGCTTCATAGATGTAAGGAGTAATTCGCTGTCAATCAGGAACTCTTCCCCACTGTCAAAATCTGTCTGTGGAAGCGGGAATAAAGCCGGATCTGTAACCTGATACTTATTTTTTATCTTTGCTGCCCTAATTGATATGATATATGCACCATTATTCTGACCTGCTGTAATCTCAACTTCTCCATTGGGCAGGTTGTTGATTAAATCGAACGCTTTTAACGGTATAACAAAGGATTCCTTCTCTGCCTCCTCCGTCTTTGCCTTTACAGTCAGTTCTGTGTTGCTGGCGGTCATATAGCCATTTTGTACCAATATACCCTGTATTTCTGTCTTGTATGTTTTTACCGGAACGATATTTTTTAACTTTTTAATTTTTTGGGACAACTCTGCCTTATCAATTTTCATTCCCCGGCTCCTTCCTGTGATCTTTTAAACGGCATATCTGCATCAAGTTCCCTGCAAAATGGTCCAAAGCAGTCCCAGCACACGAATCCAAACTGCTTCGGCTGTTCTCCCCGCTTTTGCCTTGCCAGAAGTGCAATCATATCACTTTTCCTCAATTTTGTGCTGCATCTTGCACATACACCATAAAGTTTTTCAGCCATCTTCGGGCTCAACCTGTTCTTTTGGAGCTGCTTTGGAAAATCCCGGCGCATGTTTTCTTCCCCAATCACAGAAATCAAACTATCTTTCATAAATACCGGGACACCATACTTGTC
Organism: uncultured Eubacterium sp.; assembly: GCA_948759685.1. Next base: position 1,143 of record CAQBGY010000724.1, on the reverse strand, counting down.
CGCTTCCGCAGCAATCTCCCTGACCCAATCCGCCTCTGGAATAACCTTATTTTTTTGGCGCCCTGTCTCTGCCCCAATGATTACCCATTTGACCTGCTGGAACATCACAGTATTTTCTGCTGGTTTCAGAGCTTCCAGCAGGGGTTCAATACTTATAAATGTGTTGCAGAACGCCGAAAGATAATGAAACAGACTCGTTTCTGTTTCTCCTGTAATGGTGGTTCCATACCACATGTTATCTAAAACAGGAACACCATATTCACAATACCTCGCTGGATTCTTTGTGAGAAACAAGTAATTATGTATTGGTCTTTTTACACATTCTGCAAACACTTCTTTGATCCACTGGTCTGGTACCCATGCACCAAACATGTCCGTCATTGCCCCCACAAAGATATTGTTCCCCATTTTAAGTTTGTCCAGCGTATCCAGCCTGTAGCGGTGGTATGTAGGCTCAAAACCAAAAGGATATATTAATGGTTTTCCTGTTTCATTCAGCATCGGACCATCAAGAGAATATACCTCACCTGAACCGTCCGCTGCACTTTCCATACAATAATCCATTTTTGCCATCCTGTTCAGTCTTGCGTCTCCTGAGAATCTGGCAATATTTTTTCTGGCGTAACAGTATGGACAATTATGCCGGCACCCAGTGATGGGATTCCAAGTATGGTCACACCATTCAATTTTAGAGCGGTTCATCCCCCATACCTCCCCTCTACATATCCGATTGTCTCTGGCTCTTTCCAGATAACCTTGTCAAATCCAACCCGCTGCCCGCACTGGTCACAATATCTTGGTTGGTAATCTGGACCGGCGTTCAATAAATGCCTGCATCTGGGACAGTAATAACTTTCAATCCTTGTATTTGCAAATCCATATTTTAGATAGGTTCTCGTTTTTGCTACTGGTTCTCTTGCTTTCCGCTTCTTTGCCATCTATTGCCCTCCTTTAATGCTCACTGGCTACCATGAGATCTGCTTCAAGCACATCTGCCAGCAGCTTTCCGGCAAGCATGCCATGCCACACCTTTGTCTGATTCTTCCGCAGCTCTTTAAATTCCTCTTCCCGCAGTTTTGCGGACTGTACAGCCAGATTCTTGTCATTCCTGTCAAAGATCGGAAGAGCGTCGTGTAGGGAAAG
>CAQBGY010000723.1:429-2801 GCA_948759685.1 uncultured Eubacterium sp. | reverse complement strand
GACGTGTGCTCTTCCGATCTTTTATGGAAGAACCGCCAAAGAAATATTTCAGATTATTTCCGGGAAATGAAGTTCGTTTGATGAACGCATATTTTGTAAAATGTGTTGATTATAAGAAAGACGAAAATGGAAAGATTACAGAAATACATGTAACTTATGATCCGGAAACCAGAAGTGGAAGTGGTTTTACCGGAAGAAAGGTAAAAGGAACGATACATTGGGTTTCCGCAAGGCATGGCATTCAGTCAGAAGTACGTCTATACGAAAATATTGTGGATGAAGAAAAGGGAAAATTAAACGAGGATGGAACACTCAATTTAAATCCAAACTCATTAACTGTTTTGCAAGAGTGCTATATTGAGCCTAATATTGCAGATGTAAAACCGGAAGACAAATTCCAGTTTGTAAGGCAGGGGTATTTTTGTGCAGATTTAAAAGATTACAGCAGTGAGAAACCTGTATTTAACAGAATTGTATCTTTAAAGAGTTCTTTTAAATTACCAAAATAAAGATATTTGTTAAATATTATAAAGCCGAATAAAAAAGTGATATAAGATTCAAATCGAAATCTTATATCACTTTTTTATGAATTAATGTTTAGATATCTTTTAATTCATCTTCTAAAAAATCATCATCCAGGTCTTCTTCAAATAAATCATCCTCAAACTTTTCTGTGTCGTTAGAAGGAGTTGTAACTTTATTGATTGTTTCAGAAACTTTGTCCTTTGCCATATTAGCAACTTCACTGACTTTTTCTTTTGCAGCATCAATTTTGTCTTCGCCAACTGTTTCTACAACAACATCTTTTGCATCATAGAATTTTTCTTTTGCTATATCAGCAACATCAGAAACTTTTTCTTTTGCTGTATCAATTTTGTCTTTTACAGCTTCCATTTTTTCTTCACCGATTTTCTCGGAAACGGTATCTTTCAATTTATCAGAAGCATCAATTACTTTATCAGCAGCCATATCTGCCATATTCTTAACTTTTCGTTTGTTGATTGTTAAAGTAACTTTTGTTGTGCCATCTGTATTGTCATCCTTTTGAATTTCAAAAGCTTTACTGTCATCAAAGTCTTCAAAAAAATCTTTATTCATGTCCTTTTCATCTTTGCGCTTCTTAACATATAAAGCACCTCCAACAGCAGCACCTGTCACGGCAGCTGTTCCAAATAATTTTTTTAAAAATCCCATATCCAAAATCCTCCAATTCCATTTACTTTTTAAAATATTATAATACTATTTTAGCCTAAAATAAAGACGTAATACACAAATATATTTGATTACTTGAATATAACAAATAAAAATGTTAGTCTAATCTTGTCGAAAAGATAAGATTATGTATTCTATGGAAGGTTTAAAGGAAAATGAGAATATATACAGAAAACAATAATACAATAATAGAGGGAATAGAAGATTTCAGGCTATCACAAACATTGGAATGTGGGCAATGTTTTCGTTTTTATAAGCAGGATGAAAACGAGTATGTGATTGTTGCTTATAAAAATCTGTTACATATCAAACAGGTAAATGACACATTAGTATTTTATGACTGTAATGTTCATAGTGTGAAAACGATATGGATTCCTTATTTTGATTTAGGCAGGGATTATGGTGCAATAAAAAAATTTCTTTTAAAGAAGGATAATATTTTACAAGATTCCATTAATGAAAAATATGGTGTACGTATTTTGAATCAGGAATTTCATGAAATGTTGATTTCTTTTATTATTTCTCAAAACAAGCAGATACCTCATATAAAACAATTAGTAAAACGTATCAGTGAAGAATATGGGGAATATTTGGGAGAAATTAATGGAGAAAAATATTATTCTTTTCCGGAAGTTGAGATTTTAGGAACAATAACAGAAGAAAAATTCCGGGAGTTAAAAACAGGTTTTAGAGCACCTTATCTGGCGGATGCAGTACAAAAACTGAGCGAAAATGTGATTAGTGCAGATGGATTTCAAGGATTGGATGAAGATGCTGCCCGCAAAAAATTGATGGAGATAAAAGGTGTTGGAGAAAAAGTTGCAAATTGTGTAATGCTTTTTGCATTAGGATATAGAAATGCCTTTCCCATTGATGTATGGATGAAACGAATCATGGAAACTTTATATTTTCAGGGGAAAGATACAAAAAAAGAGTTCATAGCAGATTTTGCAAAGGAGATGTATGGTGAATATGGCGGGTATGCTCAGCAGTATTTATTCTGTTATGGAAGAGATAACCATGTGGGAAAATAAAATGTTTAATTGTTACAGTTTTGTTAATTTTTTGTTATGAGGGTTGCATTTATTAAAAAAAGTGATAGTATATGTATTAGTGATTAGCACTCCTAAGCGCAGAGTGCTAAATTTATGAGTTGGAGG
>CAQBGY010000723.1:0-419 GCA_948759685.1 uncultured Eubacterium sp. | reverse complement strand
GATAGAGTAGTATTAAAACAGTCTACTCCAGAAGAGAAAACAAAATCAGGAATTATTTTAACTAGTCAGTCACAGGAAAAACCACAGCAGGCAGAGGTTGTTGCTGTTGGTCCTGGTGGAATGGTAGACGGCAAAGAAGTTACCATGAGCGTTAAGGCCGGTGATATGGTTATTTATTCAAAGTATGCAGGAAATGAAGTAAAATTAGATGACGAAGAATATATCATTGTAAAACAGTCAGATATTCTTGCGATTGTTGAATAACCACAGAGAAGGAAATCCAAAGGATTTTCGGGCTGATGGCTGAATTGTTATAAGTTGAAAATATTTTTGTTAATTATATTGTTAAAATTATCTTAGGAGGCATTGATTATGGCAAAGGAAATTAAATATGGAGCTGATGCAAGAACAGCGCTGGA
>CAQBGY010000722.1 GCA_948759685.1 uncultured Eubacterium sp. | reverse complement strand
ATCAGCAAGATTACGAGATGAAGCTCGAAATGGAACCATCAGTGATAAGGGGCGCAATGTTGCGCGGCAGATGGGGATAGAACTTTCAGAAAGTGTTACATATGATAATAATCATGAGAGACAGGACACAATAGAAAAAACAGGTGATAAAGACAATCATGATGCTAGAAAAATTATTGTAACAGACGAGCTTATTAGAGATGTGATGAGGGATGCACCATTGAAAACTAAGCATGCAAGTGTATGCGTTTCAATGATACAGGAATACGTAAATAGAGTGTTGGCAGGGGAAACGGATATGCCGCCAATTAATGTAGCGGATGATGTTATTGTTGACGGAAATCATAGATATATTACTGGTAGAATTACAGGTATTGATGTGGAATTTATTGCGTGGATTGGTAATTCAAAACCAATAATTAGTTGGATGGATGTTATTTTAGACCCAGTTGAGTGGAGGAGATGATGGCATGATTAAAATAAATAGAGAACATGAAGAACCCTTAGTATTAAATGTATCAACATTAAAACAAATACAATTATACGAACAGCGCAGGAAGATAAAGAAGAAGCTTCCAGATTATTGGAAGAATATGTAAAGAAAAAATGGCTGTCTGGAAATGGGTATAAGAATGCCCACAAAGAAAAAGGATATATAGGAGTATGGAGCTATGATGCAGCGGCATTAGCGAAAATATTGGGGCTGGATGATTCCTGCTTTAAAGGGAAGAAAAATTATCCCTATGATTTGGCTCATTACAAGAATGCTAGGACATTTTCTGCCAATGCGTACTCAAAATGGCTGATAAAAGTCCGGGAGAAAGAACAAGGGGCAGAGCGATTAGAAAAAGAAAAGGTGTACATTAGGGAATTGGAAGAAGATTATCTTGCACTGGGAGCTGCGGCATTTTATGAAAAGTATAAGGAAAGGTTCCTGAAAGATTTATTTTTCGATGAGGCAGAGTATAGAAACTATCGAATGGCAGGGGAAGAAGGGATATTGGGATTTCTTCTAGTAAATATGTTGGTAACAGATGGCTATATATTACAGATGGATTATAAGGATGGACCAGAAGAATACCTAATTGATTTCGTAAATGAAAGGCTGGAGACAGACTATGGAAAGGATATGATAGAGGAGCCCGAAAGCGATGATGAATCTGAAAACATGGATGCAGAAATTGAGCTTTACGATACGAAATATGTAAAAAGTCTTGGAAGAAAATTAAAGCGTAAGGGTTTTCGATTTGTGTGGTTTCTGATTGACAGCGACCAATATTATGTGTGCATTATGCCCAAGACAGCAGTTCTTGGAAAGAAATGGCATGAGATAAGATTAAAGGTTGATTAGCAAAGCAGATTGGAATAGTAGTTGTGGATGTGCATAACATGACCTTATTTCTGCGAGTACTGTGAAATTATAGGAGGCAATTATGGAGAATCAAACATATGTAGCATATTATATGCAGTTTAGTGATAAGTACACGACTTTACAACTTTATAAATGATACCCTTGTTGCTGAATCAACTGTTAAACTCCTGTACGCTTTCTGCGCGGTATTTTGAAAATGCCTCATCCTGATACGGCAGTATTTTCATGGCACAATAGGCGACGTTAATCAGATTGACCAGCATTTCAATCCCTTTACGGCTCCGCACCATGTAACTGCATGCGGTCGCTTCCCGTCCGGTTTAACGGGGATTTTTCCTGTCACGTATGCCATATTCCCGGATAGTTCGGGAGCCAGGTCATAAATGACGGAGTCCGCCCTGGCACTGCCAATAAGGTCAGGGTTTTTGTATTCAGCCACAAGACATACAAGGTCTTTCTTGACATACCAGATGTCAAATTTCTTTCCTGTTTTGGGAACCATGGTGTCATCAATACACAGAAAGACCAGATGATTCCAAAGCGATCACGGCAAGCAGGAAAAGCGTTACTTTTTTTAAAAGTTGTAAAGTGGTGCTGTTTTACTAAGACACTATAAAATCGAAGTTTGTAAAGGAGAAAAACATCAGATGTATCCAAATAGAGAAGAAGCGTTAGATTTATTAAAAGAAGCAGAAAAGTTAAATCCAGGACCGTGGGGAAATCACAGCAGGACGGTTGCACATTGTGCTGAAAGAATTGCAGTTTTATCCAGTATGAATCCAGACAAGGCATATGTACTTGGATTACTGCATGACATTGGCAGGCGGTTTGGAAAGAGACATTTAGGACATGTTTCTGATGGATATACTTATATGATGTCTTTGGGATATGATGATGTGGCAAGAATATGTCTTACGCATTCTTTCAATGAACAAAAGATAGAAGGATATGTAGGTAATTTTGATACTACAGAGGAAGAAACGAAGCTTATAAGAACTAAATTACAGGAAGTACAATTTGATGAGTATGATAAATTGATACAGCTTTGCGATGCAATCTCTGGTGCAGAAGGTGTAATGAATATTGTAGATAGGATGAATGATGTCAGGATGCGCTATGGCGCTTATGATTTGGACAAATGGAATGCAAATTTAGCATTAAAAGACTATTTTGAGAAAAAAATGGGCAAAGATTTATATGAGGCAGTGGAAAAAGATAGTTTTAAACCATATACAGAGTAATTAATAATTTCCTGTTTATCGAGAGGACATAAAACATTTCAACACAAATATAAATATTTGGAATCCGTATACTTCCCCTTGCCTTACATTCATACAAATTTTCGTCAAAAGTTAAAGACTTGTTAAGAATTTATATGTTACTTGAGAGTAAAAAGTTCTATCAAAAAAATAACTCTTCCATATGGATTTATG
>CAQBGY010000721.1 GCA_948759685.1 uncultured Eubacterium sp. | reverse complement strand
ATCAGTCCTGTTACGGGATTGGCAGGTCTGGTTGTAACGGAGAAAAACCGTGCAGAAAAGAATAGGATCATTGATATACCAGAGAGTAGCAGGGATGAGATGTTTGAACTGACCAAGAAAGAGTTTCTGCAGGAAAACGGTGTAGGCAATGGAGACACTACAAGGCGTTCAGATGTATATTTGAATCTGTATCGGAAAATGGATAAGAATGACAGACTGGCAGCGGGGAATACATTAAGGCAGTATGAGCGGGCATATACGCAGGCATTTGTTGATGCGGTGAAGGCTGTTGATCCGAAATGGGAGCCGGGCAAGCCGATCCTGTCCGGGGCATTGGACGGAATCACAAGGGAGTCCATCGACAATTCGCTTGTACAGTCAGGTGGCTCTCTTGTGAAAAAACCATCTTCGGGCAGCACATTGGATATACAGGTATAATGTTTACACCCTATTCCGCAGAGGCGCATGATGCTTTGCCTCTGCGGTCTGCCCGGAAGTTAGGTGGAGTGTATTTATAAGGCAATGAACCGTTCGGACTTATGGCGAGGGAGCGGATGCGGCTCTGAACGACAGAGGGGCTGCGGATAGGAAAATGAATTGTGGGGTGGACGCGTGGGAATTTTGGCTTTAAGTACAGTAAATTCTGTAAATACGAAACACAGTATGTTACTGCGCGGCAGGGGGCCTGACTGGTCTATCATTCCAAGTTCCGGGAAAAGCAGTAAATCAAAGGCGGAGTTTACTCTGCAAGCAAGGCAGAACTGGAATATATCCATAGGCGGAGGACGGAGAGCCTTGCCGAAAAGAAGTTTGCCCCGGCAGGGGGCGGAACGCTGACCTGCTCCATCCTGACAAGCGGGGGATATGGCGCGGACATTTACTGCCAGGGCACAAAGGTATTGACGTATCGCGGTTCGGGATATGGGTGGGCTTGCGAGAGGACTCCGGCTGAACGGGAAAAGGAAAGGGAATTTTACGGAATCCATTTTAATGAGTACCGCTCCCTAAAGAATGGCAAAGGGGCAGGGCAGGCATCCCCTGGTGTTCCGACAGGTCGAGGAACCTTATAATAAATTTGTTCAATGAGGTTAGGGTTGATGAAAAAAGCAGCGTTGATTTTAGGAATTATTTTTTTAGCTTTAACATTTGTAGGCGGTGGATATGTTCTTATAAATTATGGGAAAGTAAATGCGGGATATGCGGTTGTGCCGGGAATTTGGGCTATGATATGTTTTGGTTTCTGCCGGAGCAGGAAACGTGACTAATTCCAGTTTGCCAGGCATGGCTTAAAGATATAAGAATATCATTTGGAATTTTATGATCTTATATCTCCAATAAGCCGCAGCCCGACAAGGCAGGGCGGGTATCCCTGGTTTTCCAGCGTATGGGGAACTTTGGAAGTGAGGATTTTAGATGAGAGTTAATTTTGATAAACCGATTATTGAAAAGGAATGTGTGTTAAAAACAGTTATTGGAGATTTAGACAATTTTTATGCTTCTGCATCAGATATTGACAGGGTAAACCTCTTTTTTATATTGCTGGCATCGCTGTACTATTATGAGGAAAATGGGGATGCCGTCCGGGCGGCGTACTTGAGCTGAAGCATATTATGTATTTACCCCGATGATACCACCGGGTTCCACCTCACTGAGTTCTTCTGATTTATTACGTCCCCGTCCATCCCTTAACCCTTCCACATCGTCCGTGCCATATTTTTTTACCCAGGAATAAACCTGTCCATAGGAGCAGTTAAATTCTTTTGCGGCAGACGCATAATCATTTGAATGGGAAATACAGTATTCCACAATCCTGACGCGTTCTTCCATGGTCGTCTTTCTTCGTTTGATGTCTTTTGTCATGAGATAGCCTCCCGTTTTTCTTGAATCTGTCAATTCCTCATGACTATTATACTGCTTGACCCATTTTAAAACAGTGCTTTCTGCATGGATCCCATATTTTACCGCAATAGACGGGCCTGAGCCGCCGCCCGACAGGTAATCCAAAGCTACCTCTTTCTTAAATTCAGCCGTGTACCGGCACAGGTCGCTGTTCTGAGGGACTAAAGCATCCTCCCCGTGTGCCCTAAAAGCAGAGTTCCATCGCTTTACCGTTCCTAATGTGATGCCATACTTTTTCTCAAGGGAATAGAATGAGGCTCCCTCTTCATGCTCCTTCAATACAGATATGCTCCTCATATGATAGTTTTTGGATATTTCTATTGTCTACCATATGGGGAGCATATCAAAATACGGCATTTTCGGCACTACATAGGATTCAAAATTACATTATTTCCGTGTGCTTTTAGGGGCATTTCTATATTAGCGAGGGTACGAACTTCTGTTCCGAGGGTAAAGCGGTAAAAACTGAATGTATAAATGATAAACAAGGAAAAGGGCTGTTCAATGGCTCTTTTTTGCTTTCCGCTCCCAGAAAATAGTCGTTTCGTGCCATCGGGTGAAAAACAGATAAATTTTATGGTACAATTCAGTTGATACCTTACTTTAACAGGAACGGTATTTTGCCGAAGTATTAGAAAACAGTTCGGGCGGCTTACAGGCAAAACACGGGAAATCTGAAATCCTATATGCAGCGCCAGTGGAGCCTTGTCGGGGGGAATGGCCGGTACGTTCAGGGAGATGGGGTAATGGGCAATAGATAATAATTGAAAAAAGGCGATAGGGGAAAAATAAATTTATCCGTATCTTTATAAAATCTTCAAACTTATCTGTTATTCTTTCTGCAACAACAAATAGAAAGTCCAGCTAATAAATGTCAATAGAAAAATGAAAAATATTTTCTCCTAAAAA
>CAQBGY010000720.1 GCA_948759685.1 uncultured Eubacterium sp. | reverse complement strand
ACACTCTTTCCCTACACGACGCTCTACCGATCTAAACATTATGCATCAGAAACAAAACAAGCATACCGGTTCCAAACCACTCATGAAGTTCCTGCCCTGTGATTTGAAATGCCATCAAGACAAGCAGTACAACTGTCATAAGCAAATCAAGAATTATTTTTATTTTCATCGTTCCTTTCATAGCGCCAACCTCTTTTTGTTTCATTTATCAATCCGTTCCAGTTGGTAGGTTCTGCTGCCAAAACCGTTACCATAGCCCATAAAAAGGTATGCTTTCGTGCCATTACTTTTTTCATACCATCCTTCCTACCATGAATAGCGGACTCTATCGCATCATTTTTTCACTTTCACTGTTTTTACCTTAGACCATCCCGCATAAAGTTTTTTCTGTCCCCCTCTGCTTTTTACTGTTTTATAGGCACGAAGCCTTACATAATATTTCTTCCCTGCCTTTAATTTCGATATTTTTTTAGAAGATGCGCCTTTTCCTACAGTTATGGTTTTTGTCTTTTTCTTCTGGAACTTGCTGCTTACGGAATAAGCAATTTCATAACCATCCACCTGATTTTTCTGCTTTTCCATTTTATCGCAAAGCTCTTTTTCCCTGCCGACAAACGCACGATTGCTGTCTTTTTAGGAGATATCTGAAATGTCCTTTTTTCTGTCCCCTCATAATTTCCACGGAAGCGGATTGTTACTGTATAAATCCCCACATTCTTAGGGTTTACGGGATAATCCAGTGTATAATCCGTTCCTTCTTTCAATCGCTTTTGCTGCCTGTCCATAACTGTCACAGAAGGCTTTTGCTTCTTTCCATTATAGCTATAAGATGTTCCAGACAAACGGATGGAGTTCACTGCAGCAACCGTTTTTTCGTTTCCAATATATTTGCATATTGTACAGATTTCCGTAAAGCTGCCCTCTTTTGCCATTCCCGCTTTTACTGCCGTTTCCTGAAATTTATGCCCCACTGCCGGAATTTTTTCCTTATAGCTTTCGCCACAGTGGATACAGGTATACGCCATCTCTCCTGCCGCCATGCAAGCCGGCTCCACGGAAACCCGGTTCTCATAACTATGACTGCATTCTCCCTGCTCAGGTGTTGGAGCAGGTGTTGAATCAGGGTTTATATTGCTTTGGTCCGGGAGAGATTTTTCCAGCCACGCACTAATTTCATCTCTATTATACGAGGAGTAAGTAACCTCTAAGCCCTCCTTGATAACGCTGTCAGAAGCCAGCTTGGCGATGGCGCTGATTGTCTGGCCAAAATGCCCGCCACCCATAGAGCAGAACGGAACAATCGTCTTTCCACTGAAATCATCATGCAACAGGAAACTGCGAACCGACGCAGGAATGGACGACCACCAGTTACAGTAGCCAAGAAGGATGGTGTCATACCGGTCAATATCAGGATAAGATTTCAGCTCCGGGACAGCCTCGGCACGCAGTTCATTAAGTGCCTCGCCATACAGAACCGGACCGTTACTGCTGGAGGAATAAGGGATTTTTCGTTCAAGACGAAAGATTTCTGCGCCACTCATTTCATGAATGAGGTTCGCCAGTCCCTCCGTGTTACCGGTCTGGGAGAAATAAACAATGAGAGTCTTGCCGGTTTTTTGCTCTGCCTTGGCACTATATATACTCTTAGTTTCACCAGTGGCTGCCACAGCATTTCTCACCGGACGGACACCGATGCTGTAAAGCCCCACATCAGCAGGCTGAGCGCCCCGGTAAGCAGACCGGATGTGCTTGGGATGGTCATTCCAACCGCCGCCCCGGATAATCTTAGCATTACCGTTTTCCGGACCGCTTGGATTTGCCGCAGCACCGGAACTATACTCGCCATACCAATCCCAAACCCACTCAGCAGCATTGCCATGCATATTATAGAGGCCGTAGGCATTAGCAGGATACTGATCCACCTCGACCGTCCTCCTGAGATAGGCTTCAGAACCGTTGACCCAATTACCACTGGCGTCGTTATTGTAGCCGTAAGCGTTGTAGCAGTTGGCATCGCTGTTGTGAACATAGTCTCCAAAATGAAAAGGTGTAGTAGTGGCTGCACGGGCAGCGTACTCCCATTCTGCCTCAGTGGGCAAACGATAGCCATTGGCAGCCTTGTTCCATGTCACAGTCGTGCCGGAAACGCTATAGCAAGGTGTCAGCCCTTCAGCCACACTCAGCCTGTTACAATATTGAATCGCATCATACCAAGTGATATTGGTTACAGGCAGGTTATCGCCCTTCGTTACACTGGGGTTAATTCCCATCATAGCCTGATAGTCCTTCTGTGACACCTCAGTCTTTGCCATATAGAAGTCCCCTATAGTCACGCTATGCTGTGTTTCATCAGAACTGCGCTCCGGCTCACCTGCAGGGCTGCCCATCTGAAAAATGCCACCCCCTATCCGTGCAAAACCATCTTCCATTTCTGCACCGTCTTGTATGCTTTCGGCCGCAAAAGCGTTTGTTGGAAATAATATAATGAGCGATAGCAGTATGGATAATAGTAAGTTTCGTTTTTTCATAATACAACCTGTCCTTTCTGTTATGTGATAAGGAAATACATTACATCAGTCTTTCTTCTCATATCCCATGCCGGCCAGCCACTCATTGATACTTTCCTGTGCAGAATCCACATCCGGACGGTAAACACCAATCGGCTTCCGCAGCTCTGTTGAATCAGGTAAATCTTTTTTGATGTCCTGAATGGTACTGGCAAGCCCTCCTGTTCCATGTGTGCAAAAAGGAATAACCGTCTTTCCTGTAAAATCGTATTCCTCCAAAAACGTATAGACCGGCATCGGAAG
>CAQBGY010000719.1 GCA_948759685.1 uncultured Eubacterium sp. | reverse complement strand
AATGGCTGGAAAGAAACTTCAACTGCCCTATCGAGCTATTGGGACACGGCACATTGCCTCATCGGGTTTTAGGGGAGCATCATCGCCACTGATAAGCTATAGCGAGGGTCAATTCAAAACTACCTCCTACCTCTTACGTAGTCACTAGATGATATCTATATCCTCAATAAACATGTTTTTCATCACAAATTCTCATTTTCCACAAACAAATTGATACAACATTTATTTTTATTACTATCTTTAGGGCAATGTAACTTGCAAGTATTACAAAGGATGTGATGCATTAACATCACTTCCATTATTATTAACCTCACTAATATAAATTTGCCTATGAAAGTTGCACGCTTGTTGTTCGTTTGTTTTATGCTTATCAGTTTGACAACCTGTACAAAAGATGAATCTTTGGCAGAAGCCAACCATCCTTCCCCCAATGAAGTCAACTCTTTGGTGGGTAGCCTGTTTATCAAACAAATGCGCTCACAAATAGGTAGTAGCGAATGCTTTACAAGAAGTCTTGGTGGCACCCCCTTGTATGGTATGAATACACCATCTTGGCCGTTGGATACAATTGGGGACTCCATTATGCGATTCCTTATACTGACGAAAAAGGAATAATAAATGGATGTTTGATTTTTCCTGTTGATGAATCGCTGCCAATAGAGGAGAAAAATCCGGAGGGAACACTGGGTACTCCTATTCGATTGGACGAAACATTATTGGCGCAGACTCCTATTACATCACTATATGTTTGTATGGCTCCCTTTCTGAATTGGAAAAATAAAGGGCTTACTGTGAAATCATACTTGATAGATAAGGCAGAATTATTAGAAAAATGCGTTCAAATAGTAGATGATGAAAACAGCCAAACACGCAGTAGTGTATCAAACATTTCAGGCAATAGTTGGGAAAAGGGCGACATTGCTAATATTACTTTACAAATATATAGCGAAGCCATTGTGGATGCTGATTCACAAGGCTATAATTACAGAATAGTAAGTTTAAAAAGGATAGAGACGTTAATGTATGACCGGTTCCGCAATCCTGAGAAGCCTGATTTTATTGCATATTCACAGCGCTATAATCATTATCAAAATGAAAGTTGAGGAGGAATAAGCAAGGCAGAGATACAATTTTTCCGGGTTATACACGGATTAGCAATTCAACAAGAAATTGATGATTTCTTAAGATATCTGATTAATCGTGAATATAGAAATTTCTATCTTTCCATACAATATTCTTATCAAATGAGACATGGAATGTTTTACAGAGGAGAGCCTAGTAAACCTGGCGGTGGAGGAACCAGCACAGGAGGAACCAGCACAGGAGGAAGCTCTAATAATGGTAAAACGTCATCCTCCCAAACCCCTAATACTGATAAAATAGTTGAAGATACAAGTGGGTTAACACCTGAACAATTAGGGAAATTAGAAGATGCATTGAGCGAACTTAACAACAAGTTCTGCTTTGCAGGGAAAGTCATAGATTATTTAGCAGAGAAAAACTATAAATACACCTCTGTTAAAATTGATTCAACGATGTTTGACAGTGCAGGAGCAGGAATTTTATGGAAGGATGGAAAAGTAGTGGGTGTTAATTTGAAATTTCAAACAAAAGAAGATATTGACTTTCAATCAGTTGGGCATGAATTAATTCATCTACTCCAAGTAGAACAAGGAGTATATTCAGGACAGGAAGTCCGTGGTATGATGGAGTATGAACGAGTCTTGATTGATGATATATTATATTATGCCCATGTAACAACAGAACGACTTTTCTTTGGCGTCAATGGAGGATCATGGGGTTGCATCTCGGACGAGAAAAAAGACGAATGGAAAAGTTTGTCTAAGGAATACAACAGTTGGCTAAAAGAAACAATATCAAAAGGATTACCGGAATCTATTTCGGCTGACGATTTTAAGAAATGGGCCGATTTGTTTGCAATAAGCAAAAACGGTTATCCGGCAGATGGTGGCTACCATTATAACATAGATTATACACCCAAAGCCTTACAGAAAGTTCTAAACCTATCAAAAGGATGTATCAAATAATTAAACATTTACAATTATGAAAGCAACGATTCTTTTATTATTCCTGTTTTTGAGCCTGAACGCTTCAGCGTATGTGAAAGACACTACATTTGTAGTTAATACGGCTGAAAATACGTATGAGATAAGCTTTTTCTCTCAGCATGTCAGAATTGATAACGTAAAAATCCGCAATTACCCATCCAATGATGCAGATGAGCGAGAATATACTACTAGAAAAATATCTATTGGCAATGAAAGCATCGGAGCCTGCATCCGGAAATATTGCAAAATTCCTTTAATGAACGTGTCGTTTGAAAAATACGATAGCATGAGAATCGGAATCAAATATGACTTGCAAGGAAAGCCATTCTGTACCTGTTTCAGCTACCCTGCCAAACTGATGATACCCATCGAGACCATTGAGCAGCTTGAAAAAGTGTTAATGGAAAAGGTAAAAATAGCGGTTAAGCTTACAAGGCCGTCTTCTTGCAAAAAAATCTACGGAGTGGAAGTAGGAATTGATCTTAATCTACGCGAATTGCAGCAAGGTATAGATACAGGAGAACGAATATGGTAATGTGCTTACTGCATAACATTCCATTCAAACACTTACAATTATGTTTTGTGCTAAAGCAAAGTAAACACAAAGGGCTGCATTCCGCAATAGGTGGCAGCCCTAATTTTTCATCGCCTCTTTTTTATCGGACAGCAACCCGAGTATCAATACCCGAAATCTCAACCATTAACAGCTGATATTACAAGTGTTAACACCTAACGGCCAAG
>CAQBGY010000718.1 GCA_948759685.1 uncultured Eubacterium sp. | reverse complement strand
CGAAGAATGCCGATGAGAGCAGGACGCACCTAAATCGGGAACTGATAAGGTTTCCTGACGGGGTGGAGAACAGGACACAAGCCATACAGCACCGACTGGACACCGCAGGACTGACACGCAAAATTGGCAACAATCAAGTGAGGACTATCCGTGTCCTGCTTACGGGAACGCACGAGGATATGGAACGCATCACCAACGAGGGCAGACTTGATGAATGGTGCAGCGACAATCTGAAATACCTTGCCGACACATTCGGCAGGGAGAATATCGTGTCGGCAGTCCTGCACATGGACGAGCAGACACCGCACATACACGCCACCCTTGTTCCGATAGTCAAGGGAGAGCGCAAGCGCAAAAAGAAAGAGGAACAGGTTAAGAAGCGATACCGCAAGAAGCCGACAGGCACAGCCCGATTGTGTGCCGATGAGATTATGACACGCGCCAAACTCAAATCCTATCAGGACACCTACGCCCAAGCTATGAGCGGTTACGGGTTGCAGCGTGGCATAGACGGCTCGGAAGCGAAGCATATCACCACACGGCAGTATTACCGTGACCTGATGCAGCAGACGGAACAGTTACGAACAGACATAGGGCAACTTCAAGACCGCAAGGAAACGGCACAGGAGGAACTTAGGCGAGCCAAGAAGGAGGTACAGACCGAGAAGCTGAAAGGGGCAGCTACGACTGCAGCCACTAACATAGCAGAAAGTGTAGGTTCTCTTTTCGGAAGTAATAAGGTCAAGACATTGGAAAGGGAAAATGCAATCTTACAAAATCGCATTTCTGAACTTGAAGATGAAGCCCAAAAACGTGAAGAACGGCAAGCCAAACAGATGCAGGATATGAAAAGCGCATACGAGCAACAGAACCGCAGGTTGTCCGAGTTCGTGGATTTCGTCAAAAGCTATTTTCCATATGTGGAGAAACTGATGCCGACAATAAAGTTCCTGCGTGATACTCTGAATTTTGGCGATGCCGTCATTAGAAAACTATGCACGTTCAAGGATGTTTCCATTAGAGGCGAACTATATTCCCGTGAATTTAACAAACATTTTAAAACTGACGGTGCAGTTTGTTCACTCAAACAGGACACAGAAGGAAATTTTGAACTCAACATAGACGGCATTTCACACGTTAGCTGGTTCAGACGAAAGAAAGGCGAGTTCATAGAAGCGTTGGGAATGCCTGCAAAAAGCAAAAATAGAGGAATGAATTTATAAAATTGGCCTCCTAAGTCGTAATAATTAGCCTATTATAAGGAATTTATTACGGCTTTTTGTACCTTTGTAATCACATTAAATATCCGATTTATCAATCGAAACAATAAGGCGTCTATACTAGAAAGTAAGTATAATATGACTCAAAAAATAAACCATAAGCAAATTGTTTCCGAAAGGAATACATATTTTTCATCTCTTATTTCTCAAAAAGCATATTGGACTACAGAAGAAATATTGAGCATTTCTAGGGACTTGCTTACTCCTTTTAAAGGTCTAAAAGAAGATAACATAGAACCATCAATCGAAGTTTCTATGTTATATGATATAGTATATTTACTTCCGTATAAATTAGAATGCTACAAATCTGTGGTTAATGCCTTATACGAAAATAGGGGTATGGCTTGCGATGATTTAACAATAAATGTTTTCAATGCTGATTGCGGGATTGATTCTATTGCTTTTGTTTGTGCATTAATAAACAAAGGTTATAAAATCGAGGATATTAAAACCATTCGCTTATTTTCGTCTAATGAGGAGAAGCTTAAACGTGCAGTATTGCTTCATAAAAAGTTATATGCTTCTATTCCATTAGAAGCATATAATATGGATATAAAAGAAATAAACGATGAATGCATGTGCAATTCATTGCTCACAATCAATCTTTTTGCTCATACCTTTAATCTTGCTAAGGATATTCATAAAGAAATATCTCGTATTATTATTGGTTCGCATTATATATATTCCCACTCAATATTCTTTGAAAACATTTCTTCCAATAGAATGCCGCAAGTCTCAGGTCTTGATTGTAACTTCTATTGGCAAGACTTAAATATTTGTCGTTTTTACAAGAATGATTCGCGTAATTTCTCATTTGACTCGGTGAATTCTATTGAGGGCGAAAGATATTATGCAAAATATGCTATTTTTTCAAACTTGTCGTTTGAAACATTAGATATTAAACACGAATATCAAATTGTGTTAAGTGGTTTATGTCCCGGTGTACCAATTAATACACTGTTTAATCAAAAAAGAACTTCTTTGTTTTTTGACCGACCGTTCCAAAACAAAAACCTATGTAATGAGGTTGACAATACGAATGTAGTGATGCAAGGCATAGATTATAATAGAGTTTGGGACGACACTAAGGTTGATTACACACTAAGAAAAATCATTGAGGAATTTCCTCAATACTCCATTAGTGAAGGATTGGATAATAATGAGGAATGGGCACACGAAGTTATTGCTTACTACCTTAATGCTGCTGAAAATGGAAATACACAATGTTATAACAATATTGGGGTTCTTAAATCTCTTAGCAACTGTTTGAGTGATGACTCTAAAGATATTAATTCTGAACGGAATAAAGAGATTGTTGGTTTCTTTACGTTAGCTTCAAAAGGTGGAGATGTAAATGCAATGATAAACCTTGCTTCGCTATATATGTTTTTTGAAGATTATTCGAATGCTATTAACTATTATAAGATGGCTTCTGATAATGGAGAAGCAGCAGGATCATATTCTATGGGGATTGTTTATCACTTTGGATTGTATGGCAACTCTAAGAACGAAGATTTAGCTATAAAATATTAC
>CAQBGY010000717.1 GCA_948759685.1 uncultured Eubacterium sp. | reverse complement strand
ATTGATAGTTTATTTTATTATTTTGAACACTTTTCCACTTACTGATACTTTTCTCAATGATTTTACCAATATTTTCCTTTTTTCTCTTCCTTTTGTCCATCTCCACTGCATCCAGTGTTACCTTAAACCACGAATTAAATTTATCTTTTAAAATTCTGAGTTTTTTTAATTCGTCTTTTGCAGCAGACATATCATTATCTTCTTCAAGACAGGCGTACGCCTCTTTTACTCCGACGTTTAATTGCGTAGTTAATGCCTTTATTTCATGAATATATGTATTAACTACTATTCCAGTTGTAGCTAATGTCCTCAAAAGTCCCATTTCTTCCTGCAAGTCTTGAATGCGTTCTTCCTGATACGTTATCGCTTTTTGGAAATTCTCATACTGATATTTTTCTTCGCTGCTATTCGTCTCCTTTTCATTACCTTTTGTTTGATTCCTATTTTGTTCTTTCCGCCCTTTCTCCTCCTGCGTCTTATATTTGTCCAGTTCTTCTTTCGCAATCCTCAACGCCTGCTCCCCTTGGGCGGTGCTTTTATGGAGGTCATCTAATTTTCGAATAACATATTGTCTGTCTTCCTCCAATTTCTCAATAAAATTTATAATCAATTCCCGGAACAGCCTAAATTCCTGCGTTTCAACAATTCCCTCCCGACTCGATTTATCAGGCAAATTGTCATTTAACCTTGATATTCTAATCTGCCCGCATATTTGATTGGCCTGTACACGCCAACTGCCAGATTTGTGTGAAACTGCTGCAGGTGATTCAGCCTTTCTTGTCGATAAATCTAACCAGTCATATCCTGTTGTACCATAAATGCCATATGGTCGTACCAAAAAATCATCCCTATATATTTTTATTCCACTCAATTCTTTATAATTAGTACGTTTGGTCATAAAATTCTTATAATAATACCTTTCCTGGTTGTCAGACTGTAGTACTAATTTGTAAAAATATATGTCTCCCGAAAAAGCTCCTATATGAATCTCTTCTTCCACACCCGGTAAAAAATCATGAATGCTTCCTGTAATCGTAATTAATTTATCATTAAAATAATCCCTGTCTTCATCAGAAAACATTGCTTTTTTCATTATTCTTTCAAACTGGGTTCCAAAATAAAACTCATTTCTATGAATCTGAATATGACATTCTCCAAAATCATTAACTGCAAAATGCAATTTATAATCATATTCATTCAATAAATTAGATACTATTTTAGCATCTTCCGTCCTTGTATCCCATAAATAAAAGAACAAGTCAAAGACATTATTCTCCATAGGCGGAAGTAATTTTTGAATACTATTTTTAACCCGCTCAATCAATACATCGTTCCACTGATCCCGAAGGTTTTCAAGAATAAAACAAGTTCCCGTCCCAGAAAAATCACTTTCTAATAATTTCTCTAAATATTTATTATCAATATCCCATAAATACTGCGGAATTGTTTCTGTACTATCATTCAATTCCGCAAACGTATCCGTTATCAACTCTGATGAATCAAAACTTTCCCAGTTAACCAACCACTCGAATCTTTCCTGACTGCTTACCGTTAACATTTTACACTTTTCAGATATGCGATCTAATGCGAATCTGCCAATTCCCTTTTCACCAGTATTAACTCTCCCTGCTTCTGTATACACACGATCTCTCTTGGCGGAATTTCCTATTGTCATCCAATGATCTGCAATTACATCTTTACTCATTCCTGTTCCATTATCAATAATAAATAATTTATTTGAGGAGTTTTCATAATACACCACACATTTTTTTGCATCCGCATCGTAAGTGTTTTTGATTAGTTCTATCAATGCCCCCTCTAAATTAGATACATTTTCACGCCCTATGAGTCTGGCAGTTTTAGCACTGACATTAAAAGGTATCCTTGCCATATGATTCCTCCTGAAATTTGTAATCTTCGACATCCCTTGATGTTATTCTTAAAGAACTTCCGCTAATATGTATCCCTACATCCAACACATACTGCCTAAAATCCCTGCTTTCTAAAATGCGCATTGCGTCCTCCAATGTGTATTCACTGTTATCCTCACAACAAACAACATACATTCCTGCATATGGGATACAACTTTTTGTAAGTCTGTACACAGCTACCTTATCCGTAATCACTGTTGATATAAGCAGCTTGTCATCATCTAATCCCTCTAACGCCTGCGATCTCCCATATTCATACCACTTTGCACTTTTATCTTTTTGACGTTTATCAAGTTTTTCCCTAAAATCATTCAGATATGCCGCCGTTTCCGGATATGTGCTTTCAAAAATTCTTTCATCAAATCCTGCCAAATGTCCATTCTCATAAGTATATGGAAATATTATTTTTTCCTTTTTCTTATAACGCAACGATCTAGGAGTCGCTGTATCTCGCACCATATCTTTTTCTATATGATGCCCTTTGCACAAAAATCCCTGCTCAGTTTCTTCATAGTCTTCTTCCTTGAGCACATAAGCTTCATTCAATAACGTTGCCACAACATGTGACACTTTAAAATAATCACCAAAACGATGTGTTCCTTTTGTCGCATTCTCTGTAAAAAACCATTTATCGGTCAATTGATCTACTGGGATATCTATCCCCGTCCCTAAAGCTATATCTCTATAATGCAATATTTTTTGCTGCCTTTGCATATCCAAAACCATGATTGATGACTTGACCAGCGCATTATTAAATACTCTTTCCTGTGTATAGTCTTTAATCATTGATATATATGGCTTCATATAATTTCTTAAATTGAACCCAAATACAGTCTTAAATATACTGCTTGGAATCAAATATGCCATTTTCCCATCCTGTGCT
>CAQBGY010000716.1 GCA_948759685.1 uncultured Eubacterium sp. | reverse complement strand
ATTAGCTAATTATATCTTTGATAACTCAAAAGCTTGTAGAAGTTACCTAAAATCGAGATACAAATATTTATATGTAGATGAATATCAAGATACTGGGATAGATCAACATTATTTATTTATTAAGTTAAAAAACATGGGTATAATAATGGCTGCTGTTGGGGATGTTAATCAGTCTATTTTTGAATTTTCCGGAAAGAAATCTTATTACCTAAAAAGAATACGACAAGACAAAACTTTTAGAAGTTTTATACTCAGTCAAAATCATCGTTCACATCAATCTATTGTAAATTACTCCAATAGGTTAATAGATTCTACATGCACAATCACTGATATACCGGAAAAAGACAGGCGGGTATTTTATTTCATTAGTTTAGGAGATGAAAAACATATAGCATCTTTTATTGATGAAAAAATAGCATCTATTATGAATGCATACAATATTGACAAATTCAATAAAATTGCTATACTTTTTAGGAACTCCAAAAATGCTCAATATATCAGTCAAGAGTTAAATACTCCTCATAAAATAGTATCACCAACCAAATTAGATATGCAAATTAGTATTTGGGCATCTATCTTTGCATCCATATTACGTTTCATTTTTAATCCAACAAATCGTTTTATTGATATAGTAGAAACTTACTCTTCTTTCGATAGTTTAAGAAATACACAAAAAAGAAGTTTGCAAAAAAGCAACATTGTTTTAAATGGAATTGTAGATCATGGAGAAATCTGCAATAAAGACTTATTTATAGAAACATCCATTAATATAGCTACTATCCTAATGCCTGAAGCACACAATATTAATGATATAAATCTTTTGAAGGAAGTTGTTTTTGATTCCAAACAACTTGATAGCTATAGGTCTGAAGATTCTAATGAGATAAATTTAATGACCCTTCATAAATCAAAAGGTTTAGAGTTTGATGCTGTAATACATGCTGATTTATATGAATGGGGATTACCTTCAAAAAAGGTGGAAAATAATAATTTTAAGGAACCTTTATATCCAAACTGGGAACAGGATTTGAATTTACACTATGTTGGCATTACAAGAGCAAAAAAAGTTTGTATCCTAATTCGTTCTGAAAAAAGGCATAAGTCAAATGGAGAATTAACAAATGCACAAGATTCAGAATTCATTCAACTACACAATGTTCATAATCTTAGGTTTAATCCTGTTAATGCTATCCCATTTCCTACTCAGCGCTACATGAATGAAGTTAAAGAGAAAGAATTTCCAAGATCATAAATTGAATAACAAAATAATTTATTATATTTGCCCTTAGGAATCGTACCCAAGATACAAACTTGTGTTAAACGGTGCAAAGCTGTGAAAACCTTATTCAAGGGATTAACATCGTAGAAAAGATATAACTTATTGAAAAATAGTGTTATACAAACCGACTTTCGGTTGCTGGTGGCACCACTTTGAAGAAAAAAAGGCAGTAAAATCCTGATTTCCAAACGGAATCAGGATTTTTTGTTTTCTCACAAAACGCAAATACAACAATATAGACTGGATGACGAGGTATACGAGCTTAGGGATCAGGAACAATGAACATCCTGTTCTTCATTCTGAAGACAAAACTTCTCCTGAAACGGGTATTCGGAAAAGAGACGGAAATGCGTACCCTGCTCGGTACAATGAACGAAGAAATAGAAAAAATGAAAAAGGCAGTAAACATAGATTATGCGCCTGTAACTTTAGACAAGTCGGACAAGAAAGTAGGTTTATCATTTTTATAGACGATATGTTTGGAAAGGAATAAACCGCTGATAATTTCCATTATATCAATCAGATTTGTTTTGTCTGCCAAATAAAGAGGGGAAAAAGGTTGTTTGTTAAAGTGTGATTTGAATTGCTCCGGGTACTTGATACGCCATTCCACAAGGCGTATTTCATTGTTCAGTAGCCCAATCGCTTCATCAATGGGATACAAATAAGGCATTTTTTTCTTGCTCAAACCGTACATGATACGATTTAAGTCTATGTAATCCGAATGAAAAATAGCGTAATAAAACGCTATTATCCTGTTCGCTGATACTGAAATCAGCCAAATGAATAGCCAATTCCTCAATAGCTTCCATAAACTCTGATACCGAAAACTTTACGTTGTGAGCATTCCGATAATAATCGAAAGAAACTCAAATCTGATATTTTGTTCATACAATAGAAATACTAAATGTTTTTTTATTAAGCACATATATTTGTCATCCCATTAAATAGCATTCAAGTGAAGCTATTGAATAAAAAACATTCCCAGCATTGTGAGCTTCTAATTTTTGTGCATCTAAGCAAGAAGTTATCCATGAAGCAGATAAACATCGTATTCCAACTTCCCTACAAGACACAATATCTGAAACTGTATCACCTATATATATCATTTCATCCGGTTGTAATTTATAATCTGCGAGCAGTTCCCTAAAATTCTCTGCTTTATTATTTTTGAAAGGATTTCCAGTTTTTACTTTATCAAAACACGTGTCCATATTAAATTGACGTAATGTTATCGCACAGCTCTTTTCTCCTTTTCCTGTAACCAAAGCAATAAGAATAGATTTCTTTTTTAACTTCTCAATCAGTTCTGTTATACCGTCGAAAGGACGAGGGCACATTATATGCATTTGTTCGTATATCACGTAGAAGTCATCCAAAGCATTTTCCCAATTATAACCAACAAGTTTTTTTATCATCCCTTTTTCATTTAGTCCAAAAGTTTCTAAAATATCATTTTCGGATACATCATTAAGAGTAACATTGTAGATACTAATTGAAAAGTGCGCCAATATTCCAGTTGAAAATTGCGCCACCA
>CAQBGY010000715.1 GCA_948759685.1 uncultured Eubacterium sp. | reverse complement strand
ACGTCCTGCAAACAGAGTTACCCACAATTCCATAAGACAGCCAGTTATACACATTACGGCACAATGCCGACTACTACGGAATCCCTCTTTTTCTTTATCTTTTAAAACATATTTTTATTTTACGGAATATAGGTTAGCCCCCATTTTGTCATAGCGTAAAAGACAGGCAATAATGCTGCGCCTTTATCAGTCAGAGAATATTCTACATGGGGAGGAATTTCGTTAAATTGTATTCGTGACACCAACCCGTCTTTTTCCAGTTCGCGCAAAGAAGAAGTGAGCATTGTATTTGTAATGCCGTCAATGTTTTTTCTCAATTCGCCAAAACGTATAGGGGATTTAATACACATTTCGTAAATAATCTGAAATTTCCATTTGCCTTGTAACATGATAATTAAAGATGTTACCGGGCAATTACCAGCTTCGGTGAGAATACCGATTTTAACTTTTTGTGTCCATTCGTCATAAGTTAAATCCTTATCCATACTGAATCGTCCTTTCTTTAGGATATGAATATATCAAATATGTGTTTAACAGTATGGTCTACCATACTATGTAAGAATATTCTGCGTACTTGAAGAACATTTCAAACTAAGTATAATTATCTTATCAGCAAAAGTCAACAAAGGCTCTGCTGTAATTCAAAAATTTTATCAAAGAAAGGATAGTTTTATCATGAAAGAAATTAACATTGAACAGGCAACAGCAGTTACCTCACCAGACCCGCTTATGCTGCTTTGCACGACAAAGGAAAATGGAAGCCTTAATATGGCTCCGGTATCGTTCTTTATGTACTCATCTTATAACCCGCCTATGCTTGCATTTGCAATGGGAAAAGAATCTAATTCCGGCAGTAACATTCGCCGGACAGGAAAAGCGGTTTTTGCTGCTCCGGGTGTCAGCTTAAACAATGCAGTAATGGCATATGGTTCTTTCAGCGGCAACGAGCAGGACAAGCTGAAAGAAACACCGATTGTGTTACAAAATATTGAGGGAAGCAATATTCAAATTCCAGAGGATACACGAGTTGCCTTTGTGGTATCCCTTGCACAAACTATGGAATCCGGCGACCATTACTTGTATCTTTGCAACATTGAGAAAATCGTTGCAGATGAATCAAAAGACGCATTATTTGCATGGGACGGTTATGCGAAAGTTGCTCCGGCACAGGAAAAATAAATTAGTGTAACAAAAAAGTAGACAAATCAATCAACGGAAAACAAAAGTTATAAGCACCATTGTGGACAGCCTATTCAATTTTAGGCTGATAATTCAGAGGGGCGATAGCTTAAAGTGCTACCGCCCTTTTGAATATAATAGGCAATTAATAAAAATGTATATTTCTGTTTGTTTTATGGAGGTGATTTATCTTGAGCATAATAGAAAAAGAAATTGTTACAAAAGACTTGATTACAAAATCGAATTTACCAGCCAGTGATTATGTAATCAATCCTTATGTTGGCTGCCCTCACGCTTGCAAATACTGCTATGCCCGTTTTATGAAACGATTTACAGGACATACAGAAGAATGGGGAAATTTTATAGATATAAAGCGTTGTGATAAAACAATTAGTGTAAAAAAGCTGTATCAAAAATCTGTATTTATTTCTTCTGTAACGGATTGTTATAATCCTTTTGAAGCAAAATATCAAGTGACAAGAAATGTTTTAAAGCAGCTAAAGAAAGCGGATTGTTTGATTACTATTTCCACAAAGTCTGATTTGATACTAAGAGATATTGATATATTAACAGAGCTGAAAAATTTAGTAGTTGCAATTTCTATTAACACTTTAGATAACGATTTTCAAAGTGATATGGATAACGCCAGCAGCATTACACAGCGGATTACAGCATTAAAGGAATTACATAAACAGGGTATTTATACAGTTTTATTTATGTCACCCATATTTCCGTATATAACAGATTTTAAAAAAATCATTGAAGCAACAGCAGCGTTTGTATGTGAATATTGGTTCGAGAATTTGAATCTTCGTGGGAATTACAAACAGGATATTTTTCAATACGTTTCTGAAAAATACCCACAATATTTAAGTGGTTATAAAGACATATATAACAATAAGAACATGGAATATTGGAAACAATTATCCGCTGATATAGATAGTTATTGCGCTCAAAAAAATATCAAGTATACAAATTATTTTTATCATAGTTTACTTGTTGCAGAAAAAAAGCAGTCAAACGCTAAAGACAATCAGAGGGCGACAATATAAAATTGCCGCCCCTCTGGATTATAAATGCAACCGTAAACCAAGCACCGCCCCATGTGGGAGAAAGGAGGATTTTTCTATGGCTTGTACAGAAGCATACAAAGAACATATCGTGTATTCTTTCAACGCCTTTTGCAAAGTTGTCATACGCTATGCCGCTATCAACGCATGGCGCGACAGGAACAGGCGGCGGCAAAAAGAAATATCCTTTGAATACCTCACAGAAGAAAAGTTCTACCCTCTAAGCACATCAGACGAATTTCTCAAATCACCTTACGAACAATACCCCGTTACAATCTGCGGTCAGACAATCATACTCACCAACGGCGAGCTTGCTGCAGCCCTGTTATCTTTGCCGGAGAAAAAGAGGGAAATCATTTACCTTTACTTTTTCGGGAATTACACACAGCAGGAAATCGCGGATTTATACGGGCAATGCAAGAGTACGGCATGGCATTATATCCACAGCGCATTATGTCCGGGCAACCAGCGGAGAGCCGGAAGCCGTGGACGAGGTTTTACGGCATTACAGCAAGAGAATCCGCTTTGCCGCCCTTGAAAACGGACACGTCAACACAGACACCGAGGACAG
>CAQBGY010000714.1 GCA_948759685.1 uncultured Eubacterium sp. | reverse complement strand
CAATATAAATAATTGTCTGTCCTGTTCCCTGTCCATAAAATAATACTCCAATTATAATTAAGAGCCATGACAATCTGGAACCCCAGTTTGCAAATGGAACCAATGCATTTCTGACTGCTATCGGTGTATATCCTCTGTGGTGCTGCATAGCATGACCACACTCATGTGCTGCCACACCAATAGCTGCCACACTCGTACTGCCATATGTGGAATCTGATAAACTCAGAACTTTTGTTTTTGGATTATAATTATCTGTCAACTCTCCAGCAACATGCTGAATCGTGACATCATAAATCCCCTGGGACTCTAATATTCTCTGTGCTGCCTGCGCTCCTGTCATTCCTGAATTACTTGGTACTTTGGAATATTTCCGAAAAGTAGAATTCACACGTGCTGACGCCATCAAGCATAACACAACACCAATAATCACCAATATATATGTTGGATCAAAATAAAAACCGTATAGCATAAATGCCTCCTTTACTCTCCAAATTTCACTGCATCTATCTGATATCCATTCAGAAATGATACAACATCCATTCTCTTCTTACCTTCTAGTTGCAGTTCTTTAATGTCCAGATAACCCTTCCCAGTTGCTGCTCTTAAGGATTTATTATTTTTACAAATCGTTCCCGGCTCTTCTTTTACTTCTTGCTCAAGCACATCTGCAGCCCATATTTTCAATACTTTTCCGTCCAGATGTGTATATGCGCTTGGCCATGGATTCAAACCTCTGATTAATCTTTCAATCTCTGTGGCAGATTTATAAAAATCAATTTGTCCTAATTCTTTTGTAATCTTTCCTGCATAAGTAGATTCATCATCATTCTGTGGAATCCGCTTCACTGTGTTATTTTCTAACTTTTCAAGCGTCTCTAAAATCAACGCTCCACCCTCGAATGAAAGTTTGTCAAACAGACTGCCGCCGGTCTCTTTCTCATCTAATTTTATGATTTTTTTATCAATCATATCTCCGGTATCTAAGCCTTCTGCCATATACATAGTAGTCACACCACTGTGTTCTTCTCCATCAATAACTGCCCACTGTATTGGTGCAGCACCTCTGTATTTTGGAAGTAACGATGCATGAACGTTAATACAGCCATGCTTTGGTAAATCTAATATTTCTTTCGAAAGAATCTGTCCAAAAGCAATTACCACAATCACATCCGGATTCATCTCTCTTAGTATATCCACAAATCCAGGATTTTTTACCTTTTCCGGCTGAAAAACCGGTATGCCGAGTTCAATTGCCTTTTCTTTGACCGGTGTGAACTGCATCTTATGACCTCTTCCTTTTGGTCTGTCCTGCTGTGTTACAACACCTGTAACCTCATGTTTTTCTGCAATTTTTTCTAATGCCGGAACTGAAAAATCCGGCGTTCCCATAAACACAACCCTCATCTATTACCTCCAACAAAATGTTACTGCTCTTCTCCATACAGTTCTTCGTTGTTATATAGTTTTCCTTCTACCTTATCCACATATACAATTCCATCTAAATGATCGTTTTCATGTAAAATGCATCTGGCAAGAAGTCCTTCTGCTTCCATTTCAAACTCTTCCATTTTTTCGTTGAATGCCTTAACCTTTACCCAGTTTGCACGGGTAACTTTTCCTGATTTTCCCGGTACACTCAAGCATCCTTCATAATCCGTCTGACTTCCGTCTCTATCAATAATTTCCGGATTAATAAATACATAAGGAACACTGTTTCCTTCCTCATCACCACAGTCCACAACAAATATCCTCTTTAAAATTCCTACCTGTGGTGCTGCAAGTCCTACACCGTTTGCTTCATACATCGTATCAAACATATCTCCAATTAAAATTTTTGTTCTTAAATTTACGTCTTTTACCGGCTTGCAGACCTTTCTAAGACATTCCTCGCCTAATTCTCTTACATTTCTAGTTGCCATAATGCTCTCCTTTACTATGCTTTAAAGTCGAATTGTACACTAATCTTATTGAATTTTTGTGAACAATTTATTACATCTTCTAAATAATTTTTTAACTTTATCATTTTTATTCTGTCATTACTTTTTAAATAGATAATTCTTCGATAAGTATCATTAATTTTTGCTACCGGTGGTTCTGCCGGACCTATCACAAATAACTCTTTAAAGTATTTGTCTCTATATTGCTTTATAATCCCTGCGAACTCTTCTGTCTTTTGAATCAACTCTTTCTGCTCCCTACTTTGCAGCAAAACGGACACCATATTCGATGCCGGAGGATACTGCATCAATTTTCTATATGCCATTTCCTCCTCATAAAACGCCTTATAATCCTGATGACTGGCAGTCTCAATACTGTAATTATCTGGTGTGTATGTCTGAATCACCACATGTCCCGGAAGTTCACTTCTTCCTGCTCTTCCTGCTGCCTGGCATAGTAACTGAAACGTAGTTTCCGTTGCACTATAGTCTGATGCATAAAGGGACATATCTGCTGCGATAACTCCTACCAGAGTAACCCCCGGGAAATCATGACCTTTTACAATCATCTGCGTCCCGACTAAAATATCCGCTTCCCTATTAGCAAATGCTGACAGTATTTCCTCATGCCCGCCTTTTTTTGATGTCGTATCGGCATCCATTCGAAGAACCCGCGCCTTAGGAAACATCTTTTTTGCTGCTGTTTCTATCTGTTGTGTTCCAATTCCAAAGCCGCCCAGATATTTTGAACCGCATTGTGGGCACAATTTCGGAAGTTCCTCTGTATGTCCACAGTAATGACATATCATTTTTTTGTTTCTATGTAATTTCAAAGTAACATCACAGTGAGGACATTTGATTGCCTCTCCGCAATCCCTGCAGGAC
>CAQBGY010000713.1 GCA_948759685.1 uncultured Eubacterium sp. | reverse complement strand
TAGACAAATCCAAGGCTGATGTCAATCCTGACACACTCGTGCTCGACGGTCAGCAGCGCAATACGTCTATTTATCGCTCGCTGTATTCTAAGAAACCGGTGGAAACAACCGACTCCAAAAAGAAGCCAATCATACGGTTTTACTATATCCACATACCAACGGCACTTGACACGCTTACAGACCGGGTAGATGCAATCATTTCAGTACCCGAAAGTCGTATCATTACCGAAAATATCGGCAGAGATGTAAAACTTGACCTCTCTTCCCCCGAAAAAGAGTACGCTCAACATTACTTTCCCCTTAATCTGATATTCGATAACGTAGGCATGATGCAGTGGCAGATGCAATATGCCATGTTTCATAATAACGACATAGAGATTTTCACACGCTGGACCCAATTCTTCAATACCATCGTGGCACCGATGTCGAAATATCAGATTCCGGTAATAATGATTGGCAACGACGTGCCCAAAGAGGCTGTTTGCCAGGTATTTGAAAATGTCAACCAGGGCGGTGTCTCGCTTACCGTCTTTGAACTTGTCACTGCCACTTTTGCAGCTGACAACTTCGAGCTCCGCAAGGATTGGGACGCTATTTGGAATCTCATCAGCAAGACCCAGCTTCTCAATTTCAAAGGTCAAAAGCCTTTTGAGGGTACAGACTTCCTCACGGCTATTACCTTGCTGACCAACTATCTCAACAAGAAGAATTCAGCCGACACCCGAGGCATCAGCTGTAAGAAAAAAGACGTGCTTCGTCTCGATTACACGGATTATGCAGCCAACCGAGACCGCCTTCTCGAAGGTCTCGGCGAGGCTGCTAAGTTCATCCACGAGCAATGTATCTACACAGCCATAGACCTACCTTACACCAGTCAGCTGATTCCCCTTTCCGTGCTTTTTGCCATCGACAAAAATCTTTGGTTCTCGGCTCACAACCGCCGAAAGCTTGAAATGTGGTATTGGTGCGGTGTGTTCGGCGAACTTTATGGCAGTGCCAATGAGGGCCGATACGTCAACGATGTAGTCGGCATGATGGAATGGGTAAACAACGATGACGCTCTGCCCGATACGGTGCTTCGATCAAACTTCCACGCATCGCGTCTGCAACAACTTTACACCCGTAATTCAGCGGCCTATAAGGGTGTCATGGCCCTTATACTCAAAGCTGGAGCTAAGGATTTCCTTAAAGGTACCGATATGAGCCACGCCACTTATACGCTCGAATATACCGATATTCATCATATTTTCCCGCAGCACTATTGTGAGAAAAAAGGTATCGACCGTACACGATGGAACTCTGTAATCAACAAGACTCCTATCTATGCCCGTACCAACCGCATCATCGGAGGAAATGCGCCTTCACAATATCTTTCAAGTCTTGAAAGGAACCACTCCGCCGACCCCGACCAGCTCAATGCAAGCCTCGCATCACATCAGATAGATGTCGATGCTATCCGTGCCGATGACTTCGACACCTATTTCGTCAAGCGTCAGCAGTCGCTTCTAGATCTTATAGAGAAAGCAACTGGTAAAGAGGTCAGCGGACGAGAAGAACCGCAAGCTGCAATGTCGCAGTACGACATTGCAGAAATGGAAACAAACGAAGATTAAGGCATGCTGATTATATCACCCGAAAATAACAGATTCAGCTATTCGAGCATCTCGTTTGAACTTGCCAACGAAATGAGCAGTAATGACGAACAAGACGCAGAAATCGAATCTAACAACGCTTTGTTCCAAATCGTTGTCGAACTTCTCAGCGAGAAGACCGAATTTGCACGTAACTATCTTGACAACCCCCAATTCCAGGCGTTTGTCAACCAACGTGTGTTTAACCAAGCTTACACACAGGCGCAGAAAACATATCCCACATTCGATGCCTTTGACACCCCAATGATGGCCGCCGAACCGTAAAATCACTTTATGGCAGTAACTACATAATGTTCAATACCTATTTAAAATATGCTAAATAAGGAAATTATTATTCGCAGGCTTGCTCTGATAAAATATCTATTTCAAAAAGGTGTTGAAATGTCCAAACAGGCAGAAACAATATCTGGTTTCTCGATACTCTCTTTCCACGATAGTATTGAGATGTTTCTTATTCTTGCTGCTGAAGACAGAGGCATAAAGAAATATAAAACTTTCTCATTTATGCAGTTCTGGGATAATATACCCGAACTTACGATGCGTAATCAAATTGAAGCTCTAAAAGATCGTAGAGTTGCGATTAAACATCGATGTCAGTTCCCTTCTAAACAAGATATTGAAATCAGTAGAATTAATACTTTAGATTTCTTTATAGAAAATACTTTCAAAATATTTAATCTAAATTTCAGTGATATTTCGTTAGCTGATTTGATATCTTCGAGTGAAGTGAGAGATTTAATTATTTCTGCCGAGAAAAAATTAGCAGACAAGGATATATACGGGTCTCTATGTGATAGCAGGTATGCATTCACAAAACTATTCTCTCAATATGAAAATTCGAAAAGTCAATTCGAGTACTGGGATAGTCTTTTAGATATTGGAAAAGAGATTGGTGATGACTACAAAAAATTAGTTGGCTCAGATATCAAAATGGGAGCTAGATGGTTTGAGCAAATCTCTCTTACGACAAATGAATTACGAAGTATTCTGAAATATACTGCACTTGGTGTGGACTACCGTAAATTTGTTTATTTTGATACTGTTGCACCAAAAGTCTTTTTTCATTGCCGCAAAGATGGGCCTGGAATTGAAGCTCGTTTTGAGGAACAAGAATATTATGAGTACCGGAAACATCTTCGTTCAGAGAACGCTGATTTTTGCATTAGCTTT
>CAQBGY010000712.1 GCA_948759685.1 uncultured Eubacterium sp. | reverse complement strand
AAGGAACATGTAAAAGGCTTATGCTCAAAGGATTACGACTTGATGAATTTTAATCAGGCAAAGCAAATGTTTGAAGATTTAGAGCCTGAAGTGCTGATTCATTTGGCCGCCTATTCCGGCGGTATCGGTGCTAATAGAAAATATCCGGGCGATTTCTATTTTATCAATACGATTCTAACGGCCAATTGTTTTGAACTGGCAGCAAGATATGGTGTCAAAAAGATGATTTATGCTATGGGCGGTTGTTCATATCCTGCCACGGCTACTTCACCGATTAACGAGGAGCAAATGTGGCAGGGGTATCCCCAGCAGGAAAGTGCGGGGTATTCTGCTGCGAAAAAAATGGGGATTGTTGCCAGCAGCAGCTACCGTACACAGTATGGACTTAATTCTGTCGTTTTGATTCCGGGAAATATGTATGGTCCCTATGATAATTTCAGGAACGATGAATCCCATGTTGTTCCGGGTATGCTTCGCAGATATTATGAGGCAAAACTTAATCATACGCCAAAGGTAACTATGTGGGGAAGCGGGACGCCCACCAGAGATTTTGTATATGCTGGAGACATTGCCGCTCTGATTCCGTGGTTTATTGAAAATTATAATCAGACAGGCCCCATCAATTTATCCTCCGGAACAACCACATCCATTAAAGAATTAGCGGAGACCATCAAGGAAATGACCGGTTATGAGGGCGAGATTGAGTGGGACACAACGAAGCCGGACGGACAGATGGTAAAAATATTTGATGTGTCCAAAATGCAGTCACTTGGATTAGCATGCGCAACCTCTCTTGCTGAAGGATTACAAAAAACTGCGGCTTGGCTGGAAAAGAATTATGCGTCAAGGGGCGACCACATTCGTTTATAGGATGGAAATGAAAAATGATTTATATAGTAGGCGGAAATGGCTTTGTCGGATCTGCAATTGCACGTCAGTGCGAATATCAAAATCATGAATACGTAATCGTTACACGCGATAATGCAGAACAATTGTATGGTTCACATTGTGATTTACTCATAAATGCGAATGGAAATTCAAAAAAATATATGGCCGAACGCGAGCCTATTTGGGAGTTCGATGCTTCCGTGAGATCTGTACATGAATATTTAGTACATATTCAAGCTGATAAATATGTTCAACTTTCAAGCTGTGATGTGTATCCGAATTGTTCTGATTATGCAGGGACAGCGGAGGACAAGCCCATCGATATTACTGCTCAGAGTGCCTACGGGTTTCATAAATATATGGCAGAATTATGTGTCCGGTATTATGCACAGAAGTGGTTGATTTTCAGAATGGGTGGTTTTGTTGGGCCAGGTTTAAAAAAAAATGCGATATATGATATTTTGCACAATGCCCCTTTATGGCTGGATGAAAAAAGTAAGCTGCAATTTATTTCTACGGATGCTGCGGCAAAAATTATTCTGGATCTTGCTTTGTCAGAATATGTCAACGAAGTTTTTAACCTTTGCGGTGACGGCACAGTATGCTTGCGGGATATTATAGATGAAACAAACTATTCCGGCGAGAAAAAGTCCGGAACCTCAGAAGTGCTGTATGAAGTGAATGTTGATAAAATAAAACGGATTGTTTCATTGGAAAAAAGTTGTGATGCAGTATTTAATTATATCAACAATGAAATGAGAGGATAAAAATGGTAATCACACAAACCCCATTTCGTATGTCCTTTTTTGGAGGCGGAACTGATTTCCCAGGCTTTTATAAGAAGTACCGCGGAGCTGTAATTTCAACTACTTTTGATAAATATTGCCATGTAAATATTCGACACCTGCCACGATTTTTTGATTATAAAACAGAGCTGGTATATTCAAAAATTGAACGGATAAATCAACTGGAAGAAATTCAGCATCCAGCCATAAAGGAAGCCATGCGCTATATGAATATGAAAGAGATCCGACTTACATATGAAGCAGATCTTCCGGCACGTTCCGGACTGGGGACGAGCAGCTCATTTGCAGTTGGAATGTTAAGCGCATTTCATGCAATCAAAGGCAAATATGCAGATAAGCGCAAGCTTGCAGATGAAGCAATTTATCTGGAGCGTGTGTTGTGCAGAGAAGCCGGAGGCGTTCAGGATCAGATCGCAGCATCTTTTGGCGGATTCAACAGGATTGATTTTAATGCAGAAGGCTATAGTGTAAGCCCGGTTATTATATCACCGGAAAGAAAAGTAGCGCTGAACAAAAATCTAATGCTTTTTTTTACAGGCTTTTCCAGATTTTCATCTGATATTCAAATAAATACTCAAAAACAGATGAAGCGCAAAGTACAAGATTTATTAGAAATGCTTTCTCTCGTAGATGACGCAGAAAGGATTCTTGTTAGCAGCATGGATCTGAACGAATTTGGCAGACTCTTAGATTATGAGTGGAGGCTAAAACGAGATTTATCAAAAGGAATTTCAACTGACTTCATTGATGCGTTTTATGAAAAAGCAAAAAAAGCTGGTGCATTAGGAGGGAAGCTGCTTGGTGCAGGAGGAGGAGGCTTTCTATTGCTTTATGCGGAGCATGAGAAGCAACACTATGTAAAAGAAGCTCTTTCCGATTTATTACATATTCCGTTCGCATTTGAAAATCAGGGAACAAAGATAGTTTATTATGTTGCAGAGGACTGGGAGCAAGCTACGATACGGTAAACAAAAATGAATACATATGATTTTATAATAATCGGCGCTGGCGTGATCGGAAGTGCGATTGCAAGAGAACTGGCACGATACACTGCTTTTGACGGCACAAAATTTAAAGTTGCTGTTCTGGAAAAGAATCCGGACGTTTGCTGCGAAACCAGCGGAAGAAATT
>CAQBGY010000711.1 GCA_948759685.1 uncultured Eubacterium sp. | reverse complement strand
GTCTATGTCCTCACAGCTTCTGACCGGGGATTTTGATGTCATAATCTGACCTATGAATTTCTGCTTGTTTTCGATGAGCTGCCAACTGTACGAATCGAACGTACCTTCTGTTACATACCGGAATATTTTTACCTTGTCATTCATGTTGCCCTGTCTTAAAATCCGACCTTCCTGCTGTTCAATGTCGGAAGGACGGTCGAGTAGGTCAGCGGTATTACTACCGCCTTCCCCTCTAAGAACCGTGCATGAGAGTTTCCCCTCACACGGCTCAAGCAATTCAAAGCATCTACCAATATAGATGCCGGCTAGTCAACTAACGATTTTGTTTATAGCATTTGTCATGCACGAGATGACGGACAATCTGCCCATTTTCTTTCTGTTCCCGTACATTCCATTGTGTTTCAGCAGTGATTGGCTGACCGCATAGCGGACACTTTCTTTCCTGCTTATTCCACATATAAAGCAAAGATTTTCTTCCTTTCAGAGACAACAGCATTTTGTATGTCATTCTCTCCTCAAAATACTCCTTCCACTCTGCATCAAACGGGTTTGCTTCACTCTTGATTTTCTTATGCCGCAGGATTTTAGTCTCAAAAGCAAGTTTCAATGGAAAAATATCTTTTCTCCCATTCTTCTCTGATTCCACAAGGAATCTCCACCGTCTTGTTTTGTAGAAATGGAAGTATTTGTTTGCAATCCAGCGTTTTCCCTTTTTCGGGTGCCGCCTTTTTGCCCACTGCCATAATTTGCGGAATATCTGGTCGTCCACTCTCTGGAACGTCTTTGATGATGCCCCGCATCTGTAATAATTCGCCCAGCCTGTAATCTTTGGATTTAAGAGCCTTATCAATGTTTCCTGCCTACAGGATTTATTGCTGTCAATCGTATAACGGATTCCGTCTAAAAATTTCTTTACACATTTCTTCGATGGCTGTGTCAGCAGGACGCCTTTAAACTTTCTGATGTTAAAGCCAAGAAAATCAAAACCGTCGTCAATGTGTGTGATAACCGTTTTTTCTTCTGACAGCTCCAATCCTCTTTCAGCAAGAAATTCAACCAGCATCGGTTTAATTTCTCTTTCCAAGACCTCCCTTTCTGCACCTGTGATGATAAAATCATCAGCATAGCGTACAAGGTTCACCATAGGCGAATACAGTTTCCCACCTTTGGAATACCTCCTGTACTTCTGTGCAAGAATTGGCTGGATACCGTCCAATGTCATGTTTGCAAGTGTTGGTGAGATGATTCCACCCTGCATCGTACCTTCTTCGGTTCTATATAATTCCCCTTTGAAGATAACTCCGCATTTCAACCATTTCTTCAATACCTTTTTGTCAGTCGGGATATTTGCAAGCAGCCATTCGTGGCTGATATGGTCAAAACACCCTTTAATATCGCCCTCTAAAATCCATTGTGGCGAATATCCATGTGACAGGACTGTGTGGCATTGCTGAATAGCATCCTGGCAGCACCTTTCTTTTCTAAATCCATAGGAATGAGGGTCTGCCATCATTTCTGCCAATGGCTCAAGAGCCAGCAGATACAATGCCTGCATTGCCCTGTCTTTCATTGTTGGTATTCCTAACGGACGTAACTTTCCATTTGCTTTCTTAATAAATACTCTGCGTAATGGCTGTGGTTTGTAACCGTTCCTCTTTAAATCCAGAACGGCTTCATACTTTGCTTTGTCGGTAGACCATAAAACTCCGTCTACTCCTGGTGTTTTCTTACCTTCGTTAGTTGTCACTCTTTTTACAGCGATAGCTTTTGCCGCAAAAGAATGTGTCAGCGTCCACTGCAAAGACTGCACTTTGCCGTGTCTGCCTTCTTTCCTAGCCTTTACAATACGTTCTTGTAGCTTTTTAACCTGCGCTTCACATTTCTTCCAGTCAATGGACTTCCATGCAAAATCATGGTCAGTAGCCGCACACGTTGTTTGGTTAACGTTCATTTGCTTTGCTCCTTTCAAAAGTTCTATAAGTTTCTTGTAAAGAATTACCTAACGTAGAAGTCTGCACCCTTTCGGGTCAGGGCAAATCTTGAACCCCTATCCACTCCATTACAGAGTGGCGTTCGCTTTTTCTACAATCCCATACCTGCACCCCTCTCGGTTTTCCTTACGGAAAACTTTCCTGTGTAAACAGGAGAGATACAGGCTTACCTTGTTCCACATAGATAACAACGGGTAGGTTAGGCTCTGTCTCATCCACCGGCGGCGCTTTTATCCGTGTAATCCTACCATGGAGAGGATTATCTGGCCGCTTCCCATTTTGGGCTGGAGCCTGTCAGCATCTTTGGCTCGTTGGACGTTACGATGTTTAAATGACAGTTCACATATGTTAGCCATACTACCCAAGCCTTGCTCCCTAACCGCATTGATGCTCGCAGATTCGCTTCCGCCTCACGGCTTCAGCTTTACCACTTACGTGGAGGGCTACTTTGTCATGCCAGCTTCCCAACACCGTCATTGCTTCTGATGCAGGTGGCACTAGGCTACCGCTAACGGAATAGCGGGTTTAATCAATATTTCGTTGTTAAACAATTATCTATGCGACTTCAAGTCGCACCCAGGGCACATCAAGGTGGTGTAATGCGATGAGCCTGTCCTGTACGTTTGTCCCGGCTCCCATTTTTGCGGTTGAGCCTAACAAAAAACGAACCTGCCCGCTTCTTACCTTTGCGAACAGCTCCGCTTTCCTTGTTTCCGTATTGGCATTATGGATAAATGCTATCTCATTCTCCGGCACTCCTTTCGCCATAAGTTTATCCCTGATGTCCTCATATACGTTGAATAGATCGGAAGAGCACACGTCTGAACTCCAGTCACGGACCCATCTCGT
>CAQBGY010000710.1 GCA_948759685.1 uncultured Eubacterium sp. | reverse complement strand
CCTCAAAGATACCGTTCAATTTGGCAGAATACCGATACCACTCGCTAATATACGGATTAAGCTGTGTTCTTCCTTTCTCCGTAATCCTGTAGTAACGCCTGTTGCACCCCCCACATTCCATATCGTACACTTCCAGACACTCATCTTTCTGTAACCTGCGCAGAACTGAATACAGCACAGATTCGGAAATCTCAATGACCTGCCGTACCTCCTGTGTAATCTTATACCCGTATGTACCCTCTGGCTCATGGGATATCATAGCCAGCACAACGGCATCCAGCAATGCCGCACCTGTGTTAAAAACCATGCAATATACTCCTTTCCTGTTATTTATATATCTTATAAAGTTCTCTCCATGTGTGAATATATAAAAAATTATGTAAAAGGTATAATGTGCCTATGATAGTCTGCGCTTATAAACTTGTGCTGCTGCGGTAAACGCAATTATAATTATTGCTATGCACCAAGCAAGAGCTATCCACAAGCTGTTCCCCAAAGGCAAGCCAAGCGTCAAGGCACGAATACTGTCAATAATCGGTGTCATAGGCTGTATTTCTGCAAACCACCTAATACCGCTGGACATGGTATCAGTAGGAGCAAAGCCGGAACTGATGAAAGGCAAAATAAAGAGTGGAAACATTAAACCACTGGAGCCTTCCGGCGATTTTGAAATTAGTCCACATAGTACAGCAAGCAATGAAATCGCAATGTTTACTAAGATAAGCAAGGCTGCAACAATAAGCCAATCCACAAAGCCGCTATGTGGCCGAAAACCAAGGACAAAGGCAGTAATAATGATTACGGTGCTTGAAATTGTATTTCTCACTACTCCCGCGCCAGTATGACCTATCAGTACGGCAGATTTTGAAATTGACATAGAACGGAAACGGTCTATTATGCCTTTTGTCATATCTGTTGCGACGTTCATTGCCGAGTGTTGAGAAGCCTGCCCAAGACTTTGCATAATAATTCCCGGCACAATAAAATCAATGTAATTTAGGCTTCCCACATCTGCTATATTCCCAAATACCGTTCCAAACAGGAGCATTAAAAAGAACGGTGTTATTGTTGCCATCAACAATGCTTCGGGGTTTCGCAAAGAAATAAGCAGGCAGCGTTTAAACATTATCCAAGAGTCAAGAAATGATATACTTTTGAGTTTATGCACGATTATTTTCCTCCTTTTTCATCAGTCAACGTTAAAAACACTTTTTCCAAAGAGGGAAGTTTTTGCTCAAAGCTGTCAATCGTTATACCGTTCTCATTTAATAATGCCATTGCTTCGCTTGCTTGTTCTTCACTTTGAAAATTGAGTTGGGCGCCGCGCTGCGGCATTATTGTTTTTAGGTATTGCGGTGTCCCCTCTGCAAGTATCTCACCACCATGAAGAATGGCGATATAATCCGCAAGATATTCTGCTTCTTCCAAATACTGTGTAGTAAGGAATACCGTTGTTCCTCCGGCAGCTAATTCTTTTACTAAATCCCACATGGCAATACGATTTTGAGGGTCAAGCCCAGTGGTGGGTTCATCAAGAAAAATAATTTGTGGCTTTCCCATAAGGCTCATGGCTATATCTAATCTGCGACGCATACCTCCAGAATAAGTAGATACTTTGCTGTCTGCTGCGTCCTGCAAATGGAAGAAAGACAACCACTCATTCACCTTGTTTTTGACATTGTTCAGACGTTTAAGCTGTCCGATAAGGTTTAGGTTTTCTCTGCCTGTCAAAACTTCATCTACCGCTGTGAATTGCCCTGTCAGACTAATGCACTCACGCACATAATATCCTTGACGAACCACGTCAAAGCCGTTAATGGTTGCTTTGCCGCTGTCCGGCTTCATCAATGTAGAAAGGATTTTTACGACAGTTGTTTTCCCTGCGCCGTTTGAGCCAAGCAGGGCAAAAACACTGCCTTTACGGACAGTAAAGCTAACATCTTTCAAGACGTGATTTGCCTTATAAGATTTTTTTAATCCCGATACGTCAATCATAGTTTCTATCATATTACCCTCCTTAAATACATACGTATGTATGTTTTAGGTCTTAATTTAACTGCCTATATGGGCAGTTAAATTAAGACTTTATTCTTTTTCAAATTCGTGTTTGCCTATTTCGTCCAGAAGCTCTTTCATTTCTTTATCCATAAAGGGTACGCCCAACACTTGTCCCAACTGTTCGAGAAATGATACTTTATCGGAATATTCTTTGTAAGATACTTGAAATGTAAAAGGACTTAACCATGAAGCAATCAGCATAGAGATAACTTGCGCTGTTTGCTTTGGGTATTTTACGGAAATCGAACCGTCCGTATTTCCCTCAATCAACAGTTTTTCAACGTAGGGAGCTACTACATTTACTTGTGTAAGCATTTCGTTCTTAAAGACAACAGGGCTATCTGATAGTTTTTTCATTTCTGCTCTTAAACTATCGCTCATATCCAAACGGGGCGTGAGGTCAAGTTTGAATACAAACCTAAGTTTTTCAAGGGCGTTTAGCTCTTTCTGCCTGTTAGCAAGGACAAACGGATTGTTGTCATTAAAAGACTTATACATAACGCCGGAAATCAATTCTTCACGTGATTTGAAGTAATGATAAAATGCTCCGCGAGTTACGCCAAGCTCTTTTACAACATCTTCAACATTGACATTTTCTAATCCCTTTTCGGCAAAAAGACGTGTGGCTGTTTCTAATATCTCCTGTTTCGTTTTTTTATCAGAACGTGGCATACAATCACCTCCAAAACATACGTATGTATGTTTTGCCTATTATAGCTCTTATTCTTTGCGTTGTCAATAGACTTCAAGGAAAAGGTTACAAGTATATATGCTCTATTTTG
>CAQBGY010000709.1 GCA_948759685.1 uncultured Eubacterium sp. | reverse complement strand
CCGCCGTATTCAGCACCAGAAAGGTCACAAGGAACATCCGCTCGTTGCGGCTCTGCAAATCCTGCAGCAGCTTTTTGGCCTCGTTCCCGTAGGTAGCCAGGTCGCTGGGAATGATGTCGTAGAGTAGGAAAGAGCCGCCTTACCGCATTACTGCGGCAGGTTTGCCCAGACCCCTCCCAGAACCGGACTTACACCTCTCGATGTATCCGGCTCGCCATCATTGTTTCAAACTATGGAAATTCAAGGGTGATGGATTTTATAATGACAGTCTTTGCATACGGCTAATGTTTTCCGCCTTTTGGCTATCATTACAATTTCCCATTGCTGTTTTCCTTTGAGGTTCTTCACTTTGTTTACATGGTGCATAGCAAGAGGAGTATTCGTTTTCCCGCATAACTCGCAGATTCCCGCAGACAATCTCTTTTCGAGGGTAGTCCTGGTTCCTGCGTGTCTGATTGCGTACTCAACAATCACGTCGTTG
This sequence comes from uncultured Eubacterium sp., assembly GCA_948759685.1. The sequence continues at coordinate 2,359 of CAQBGY010000709.1, read as the reverse complement.
AAACGATCACTGTCTTTACAGTCCATATACTTTGCGAAAGTCCGGTATTTCTGTTGTCCCTTGGCGGTGTTATACGGGATGCCCCAGTCACCGCTGCCGGTGCGGAACTGTTCCCTGATTTTTCTGCTGGTGCTTTTGTGTTTGCCCGCAAGGGTTTTCAGACAGCTATACTCCATAAGATAAGCGAAATAGTTCAGACTTGTGAAGTTGCTGGCAATGCTGTAGTAATTGCAAATACCTCTGAGTTCGGAGTTGTACGTATCTATGATTTCTAAATTCGTACATCTGTAAAGATACTTTCTTGCTATGTACTCGATTTTACCGTCATGCGTTTGCTTAATGATTGCTTTGTCGAATAGGAACGGCATGATTTTATCCGCGAACGGTACATTCAGTTCCACAGTATAATTCAATGTGCGCTTTAAGCATCTGTCGGTGGGCTTTACTTTACCGTCCCGTCTTACTCGAACATCGTAACCCAGAAATCTTGCGTATTGGTTGCTGTGCGTTATCAGTGTTTTTTCTTCGGACAATTCCATTTTGAGATGTTCACTGATAAAGTCCGAAAACTGCCGTTTTATGTGTTCACAGTCCGATTTATCACCCTTAACTCCAATGATGAAGTCATCTGCATAGCGGATATATTTCATCACTTTGTCCGTTTTGGAGGAGCAGGGGACTTTGCGCAACTCGGATTTTAAGGATTTCACTCTTTTCAAGAGTTCGACTTTTTTCTGCCCCGTCGCCGTTTTCAGCAATTTTTGCGCATAGTCCTTTTTGCACTGGATTTTGGCATATTCGGGAGTGCGAACTCTATCTCTCGGCTTGTAAAACGCCCTTGCAACCTTTTCTGCAAACTTGTCAAGCTCATTCAGGTATATATTGGAGAGCAGCGGCGATATGATGCCGCCTTGGGGACAGCCGGAGTATGTAGTATGATACTTCCAATCCTCCATATATCCCGCTTTAAGAAACTTCCAAATGAGCTTTATCAGCCGCGCGTCCTTGATTTTGGAGCTGATAACACCAACGAGTACCTGGTGGTCGATATTGTCAAAGCACCCCTTAATGTCGCCTTCTATGAACCACGATACGCCCGTAAATTCCTTCTTCAGAGCCTTCAGGGCCGTGTGGCAATCTCTGTGAGGACGAAAACCATATGAAAAATCTGAAAATGTCGGCTCATAGACTGCTTCCAATATCATTCTCAACACTTCCTGAACAAGCTTATCCGTAAAGGATGGAAGTCCGAGAGGACGTTTTTTTGTACTGCTGCGCTTCTTCGGAATATATTCGCGGCGCACAGGCTTCGGCATATAGGTTTCATCAGCCAAAGATTGTATGATTCTGTTGATTTTTTCTTCGCTGAACCCATCCGCTGTGTCGTCGTCCACGCCTTTTGTTGCCGCTCCTTTATTCCTGTAAAGTTTGTTGTACGCAAGATAGTACAGGTCGGGTCTTAGCATATAACGGTATAGTCTTGTGAAGATTTCCTCATTGTTTTTCCTTGAATTTCGCATAATTCTATCTAAAATCGCTGTCGTTGGTTGCATTGAGGTATTCCTCCCTAATCGCACTTTTGATTTTAGAGCCAATGACTGTTCTCCTTTTCCTGTTCTCCCGCATACTTGGTCGCCCTTTCAGCGGTAATCGAACCAGCAGCACACGAAGTCTGCCTGTGTGTTGAACCATTACAGCAACACCTTGGATACTATGAGAACTCCGTTGCCTTATTGGATATTCAGCGTCATCTCCCTTACCCTCGCGGGCTTGGAATTTATCACCTTACGGCATTTCGCATAGTCTTTTCAGACGTTCCAACTTAGGCAATCCCCAGTTAGTGTAATAAGTAGGCAAATGCGGATTGTCGGATATGCTTTCGTTTCGTTAAACCAGTTCTCTGGCTTATCTTATGAATTTGTTGATAACCCATTACACGACATGGATATGTAATGTTATTCATACCGGAGGTTGATACTGTCACTATTCGACAGGTACATACACATTCCTCCGCCCGGGCTAAACGGGAACTTGAAACTCGCTTTATACATTCTGTAGGTTTATCCTCATATCCGCTTAACGTTGCAGTTCAGTCGTGCCCTTGTGTATAGGACAACTTACCGCTTCCCTGCCATGCTGTGGTCCCGTGTCAGCTTTCGCCTTTCGGTCAGGCAGGCCGTTTCCCGCGTTATCTTACGGGGTTGTGCCTTAGTCAACTCCTTATTACACCCTATCTGGGCGCAACATGTCATACCCGGCACGGACCGCTTTTTTCTGTTCTTCAATGGTCATTTTCTGCAAATCGGACATCTTGCGTTTGATGTTCTTGATCGCCTGGGCCTGGTCGATGGACTGGATA
>CAQBGY010000708.1 GCA_948759685.1 uncultured Eubacterium sp. | reverse complement strand
TTCGGAAATCAAGAAGTAAAGAAAATAGACTTCAAGAGTTCTGTTTTTCGGAATACAGAAAATCAGTTTATAAGTTTGAACAATTTATCAAAGACTATAAGCATAAAGACATATTTACACACTTGATATAGTTCGTTCAAACGGCTACAATATTACATATTACATTTTGGAGGGACGATATGTTTGAGTATATGACTGCACAGGAAGCTGCCGAAAAGTGGAATGCATCACTAAGATGGGTGCAGCGGTTGTGCAAAGAAAACCGCATAGAAGGTGCTATGAATATTAACCGTGTGTGGCTCATTCCACAAGCTGCTGCTAAACCAGATGATGCACGAAAAAAGAAAAATAAAGATTTTTCAAAAAACTTGTAAGATTTTTTGAAGTGTGAAGTCTTATAAGTGAGGAGGTGAGAAAGTGGCAGGTTTCAAGGAAGAATTTGAGAAAATTTATATCAGATATTTTAATGACGTTTTTCTTTTTCTCAAAAAGCTATCAAAAGACGAAAGTGTTGCAGAGGAAATCACAAGCGAAACATTTTTCAAAGCAATGCGTTCAATAGATACTTTTCGTGGCGAAACAGATGTCCGTGTCTGGCTTTGCCAAATCGCAAAAAATTGTTACTTTTCTTACTTGAAAAAGCAACAGAGAGTAGTAGATATTGATGCTATTGATGATATTGAATTGTCAGATAATAAAGACACCATTGAGGAACAAATATTAAACCGAAGCGATGCCATGCAAATACATCTCCGGTTGCATAATTTAGCTGAACCATATAAGGAAGTTTTTATGTTGCGAGTTTTTGGAGAATTGAGTTTTAAACAAATCGCAGATATTTTTCAAAAAACAGATAACTGGGCTTGCGTCACTTATCACCGAGCAAGAAATAAAATATTAAAACAAATGGAGGACAATGATGAACAATAAATGTAATTTAATCAAAGACATCCTTCCGCTTTATGTAGAAGATATGGTAAGTACAGATACAAGAGGGTTTGTTAGTGAACATCTTGAGCATTGTGAAAAATGTCATGCGGAATTTGAGCGTATGCGGAAACCTGCGGATTTTATTCCTGATACGGATATTGTTCCCTTAAAAAGAATAAAGAAAGATTTATTTATCAAACGCCTACAGACCATTTTTTTCACAGCGATTTTGGCATGTGCAATAGTGACGGTTGTCTTTGGAATTTTAACATCACCTAAATTCTTTCCTTATTCCAATAACTTATTGAATGTTATTGATAGCTCTGATGGGGATATTATCATAACCTTTGATGATAAAGTGACAGGTTATAGCTGTATTAAAGAGTTTAACGACAAAACTGAAACAGAAGTTTATAGCATAAATGCGTGGACTACGACTTGGGACTTATATTCATCAAATCGTGGAAAACAAAACATGGTTATATCTTCTGAAACTGAAAATAAAATTCAAATCTTCTTTACTTCAAACGATGGTTCTGAAGATGTACTGATTTATGGGTTAAATGATAATACCCAAGAGGATGTTGTAACATTGCCAAGACAAATTTTTCTGCCGTATTTCTTATTAGCCTTTCTTGCCTTTGTTATACTTGCGATTTTACGGCTTTTATTGAGAAACAAGCAGGCAATCATTGTGTGGATTGACAGAGCGTTGCCGTTTCCGATTTCTTATATGGCAGCTCATATTTGCACAAAAGGACTTAACTTTGCAACATATTCATCACAACGAGATTTTTGCATTATGATTTTGGTTGCCATACTGTTTTATTTTGCAATATTGACAGGAAAATCGCTTTATAAAGCAAAAAGGGGAAATAGGTGTAAGTATGAATGATTAAAGGAGAAAGCATGAGAAAATCTTTATTCAGAATTGTTGATGTATTAGAACTATGTATTGCATATATTTTTTGCTTTTTCCTAAATGTACTTTTGGATTATGCAAAGACTTTAGATTTAGATTCCTATATTTTGAAAGCCTTTGTGAAAAATTTTATTGATTACCAGCCCTTAATTGTTTTGCTGTTTACATTCATTGTAATAGTTTTTCATTATCAAATGCTACACAGAAAAAAGGCAGAAATATTTTGCAAAATACTGGTGGGAGATACTGTATTTCATATCACAATTCGATATGCACTGGATTGTATAATGATATTAGCATTCGCTTATATTCTATCAGTATTAGCTAATGTGTATTTGAATTTCAATCTAACCAGTAGTCTTTATTTAGTTCCTATTCTTATCACATACATACTAATTAGTGCAAGGCAGGTGCGGAAATATGAAAATTTTTAAGTTTTTTATTTCAAAGATATTTTTAAGAAAAGCGATACTTGGAATAGGCATGATTCTCCTGCTTTTTATGGCGAATTATATAACTAATACTGCTGCCCGTTCGATTTTATCAACTTTTCAAGGGTATCAAGAAACAAAATATATCAATCAAAAAGGTGTTTACATTGCCAATTTAGACCCTAATAGTCATATTGATATGGATGTAATTAATGAAAACGGAACGCAAGTAGTATATGACTATTTAAATAAAAGTTTTCATTACGCTTTTTATACAGATGGATTCATTGTATCTGTACCCAACACTGATGATATGAAAGTATCATTAGGCTATATGAATGAAGAGTATTATGAGCTAAATCAATTTGAACTTTCACAAGGAACAGATTTAGATTTCAATTACCAACTTGACGAGGAAATTCCTGTTTTAATAGGGAAAGGATTAAGCAAAACATATCCTATTGGGTCAACAATAATAATTGAAGAATCTGCCCTTGGGCGACCAGTAACTTTAAAAGTTCAAGGAGTTTTGAAGCAAAATGCTTACCATTCCAATTAT
>CAQBGY010000707.1 GCA_948759685.1 uncultured Eubacterium sp. | reverse complement strand
CGATATGTCCCATAAATACAAACATTTTTGCAATAAAAGGATTTTTTTCTGTCTGTAGAAACAACATTTTTGTAAATTGATAAAAAAAATCCAGACCGTTTTCTGCTTTGACCTGCATTGGCGTGCGCATCCCTTCCAAACCGATATTTACCAATTCCTCTAACAACATTTCCTTTGTAGGGAAATAATGAAACAACAGCCCTTCACTAATCCCTGCCCGTCTGGATATTTGGCTCGTTTTGGTTCCGTAGTATCCCCGCTCCACAAATAAATCCAGCGTAGCCTGAATAATTTGTATTTTTCTGGCTTCTTTTTGTTCTTTTCTTGTCATATAGCATTTCCTCCAGCGAATAAACGCAATTTAACATTAGCACAGTCATTGAAAAATTTATAGAGTGATTTACTCAATGAAATTTATATCAGTAATAAACTATAACTTCAGAATAAACTTCTCCCATCCAAGAAGATTTTATATTTTCTTCTGTAGTTCCTGCAAATGTCTAAGCTGTGCTTCGCTTAATATCCTTGGCTTCCCAATCCTGACAAGATTTTTGAGTAAAACATAAGTCTTGCTCACTTCCGTCCATGACTTTAAGCGGATCACTTCCGGAAACTCTTTACACAGCTTATCCATTTTCCGTATCCACGCCGGATTTGCTGTGTAAACAGTTGCTTCGTCCTCATCGGCATTTAAATTGATGACAACCTCCTGTTCGTATCTTGATAATTTCATTCCCTGCTCCTTTCTCCGTTACCAAACCGTTCCCGAATTTATTTGACATCACCCTTCCGGTGTCGAATTTTTCTGCCCCAAATTGGGCGGTTTTATAAATCTGCTGTTCTCCCCTTGCTGTTTCCTGACAGGCAACCCTTGTCGGCACTGTGTCGTCCAATATTGGCGCTCAAATTACTTTAAAATTAGTCTTGGCGGTTTATGTCAGCTTGGACAGTCATTTAATTGTACTGTCATTATCCAACAAAATAGCCTGCCTTCTCGTATATCCACCATGCTAGAAATTTTCCCAAAAACACGATTTTTCTATTATGCTGGAAAAATGCGGTAGGAATCCACCGCTTTGTATGATATTCTGTTTTCGTAAAGGAGGATTTATCTATGAAAACACAATTAAGTATTCAGGAACGCCTGAAAGACTTGCGTGTGGAAAAGGGACTGACTTTAGAGCAGTTATCACAGCAGACAAAAATTCCCGCTTCCACGCTCGGTTCTTATGAATCTGATGATTATAAAGAAATACCCCACAGAAATATTATTGATTTAGCAAAATACTATGGAGTATCAACTGACTACCTGCTCGGTATGACCGAAAACAGACAGCTTGGCAATATTTCCATATCCGACCTGCACTTGAGCGATGCCGCCCTGTCACTTCTCAAAGACCGGAAAATCAACACACTGCTCCTGTCAGAGCTTATCACCCATGAGCAGTTCCGAAAGCTCATGCTTGACTTGGAGATATATGTGGACGGTCTTGCAGATATGCAGGTCAAGTCACTCAACCTTGCAGTAGAAACAGGCAGAAAAATACTGCTCAAGCGCCACAATCCCGATGAATATAACCTGCAATTAAATGTATTAAAGGCATCACACCTTGAACTGAATGAGTATTTTTCCCATGTGATTGATGATGATATGCATACCATTATCAGGGACATCAGGAACGCCCACAAAGGCGATATTGATTCCACTCCGTCCAAAACCGTAACCGAGTATTTTGAAGAAATCATCGAAAAGGCAGAAAACTTCGTAGGCACTTCCAAGCAGAAACTTGCTTACATATTCAGCCAGTTTTTGAAAATCAAGCCGACTGAAAATAATATTAACGATATGGCAGATATACTCGGTCAGTCTGAAATCTTGGAGCCTGACGCAAAGAAACGGCGGAACAGTGCAAGACAGAAACGCAATAAGGACTGAATTTTTGCAAAACAAAAGGAACTGCATAGTATCTGCAATTCCCCGTTTTGAAAACTGTGGGAGATTACTCCTCTGTTTTTACCAGTTCCACCACGTCCTTCAGTTCACAATCCAGCGCATCACATATCCGTATGAGCGATTCCATAGAAATATGCTGCCCTTTGTTCATGTTGGCAAGCACATTCGTGGTAAGCCCTGCTTCAATGCGCATCTGGCTCTTGGTCATTCCCCGTTCCAAGAGCAGATGCCATAAGGGTAAATAACTGACTTTCCGCATAACAGTCCTCCGTTATCCGGCAGATGTTTTTTCTGCCTGTTTTCTGTATCTGTTCCGTTTATTCTATCAGAGATATTGTCTTTTATCAATCAAATCTTGACTGTTGGCGGTATTTCCTGTTGTTTTGCCAATCATATTTTTGTTACACCTATTTGGGTACGAAGTGGCTTATTCCTGCCCTTTTCCCACCCGCTCAATCACACAGCTATGAGGCTTATCTGGATTGTCCTTGTTGTAGTTCACACCGACTAGCAGGATTTCTCCCGTATAGCCTTCTAATGCCTGCATATACTGCCTGTCCTTAATCTGCTGTATCGCCGCACTGACACTCCTGTCATATTTTAATTCTACAACCATCGCAGGCTTGTTTGTGTGCGGCAGTGGCAGAAACGCAATGTCCGCATATCCTTTTCCCGCTGGAAGTTCTCGTATTAGTTTATAGTCCTTCCTCGCACTGTAATACGCAAGCCCAATCGCACACCCCAGCGAGTTTTCGTCATTGTATGTCAGAATCGAAGCTACTTCACTGTGCGCCTTGTCAAGCTCTTTTGCCACACTTTCCGCATCGCCACGCAAAGTATCCTCAAGAAGCTTTTCAGACGCTTTTAATACATTCATTACATTCGGCCAG
>CAQBGY010000706.1 GCA_948759685.1 uncultured Eubacterium sp. | reverse complement strand
TTTATAAATAGATAGGAAGGAAAGAGTGGGATTCCGCCGCAGCCGGCATTGTGGGAAAATCCAAAAGTTTAGATTTTCCCACGAATGCCGACTACTACGGAATCCCTCTTTCCCCTTATTTTTTTAATTTGATTGCAATTATTTGTTGTCATCATGTGGCAAGTTTTCTTTTCCCCATTGTTTCATTTGTTGTAAAATTGGAACAAAACTTTTGCCTAAATCAGTCAAAGAATATTCAACTTTTGGAGGGATTTCTTGATAAATGTATCTTGATACAAAACCGTCTGTTTCTAACTCCCGCAACTGTTTCGTTAATGTGGATTGTGTAATATCTCCAATTTGACGTTGTAACTCCCCAAAACGCCAAGTCCTTAAAGAAAGATAATACAAAATTTCGATTTTCCATTTTCCCCCTAAAATCTTTTGTATTTTTTCTATGGTTGCACAACGTTCATATTGGATTAAATTATTCTTCATGTCGCAATCTCCTTTTTGTAAGTTAAGTATATTTTAACTACTAAGTATTATGAAAGATACTATAAGCAAAACAGGACAGTACTTTTCAACTTTATTGTACCATGATATTATATGTCTTGCAAGAATGAATGAAAAGGACAATAAGTAAAAGGAGTGTTAAGAGTATGCCGTTGAAGATGAAACAAGAAAGAGTAAATATTTTTGAAAAGGGTATGTTTTCCAAGAATGATTTGAGAAAAATCATTATACCTCTGATAATTGAACAGGCACTTATGCTGTCTGTTGGAATGTTTGACACTCTAATGGTGTCTTTTGCAGGTGAAAGTGCAGTTTCGGGAGTATCACTTGTTGATACAATCAATACATTGCTTATTTATCTGCTCACAGCCCTTGCCACAGGTGGAGCTATCGTTGCGGGGCAATATTTAGGCAGTAAAAATGCTGAAAAAAGTAATTTAGCAGGTAAACAGTTATTGAGTACGAGTTTGGGATTTTCTTTGCTTTTCATGGTAGTCTGTTTGCTTTTTAATAAGAATTTTTTGACATTGTTTTTTGGAAAAGTTGAGCCGGAAGTAATGAGTAATGCAAGCATTTATTTTTATGTTACAGCAATTTCATTTCCGTTTATTGCTATTTACAGTTCAGCCGCAGCTTTATTTCGTTCAATGGGGAACACAAAAATTGCAATGACAAATTCTCTTGTGATGAACGTGATTAACATTTTAGGAAATGCTTTATTTATCTACGGTTTACATTTGGGCGCATTTGGTGTGGCATTGTCTACTTTGGTGTCAAGAATTGTAGCGGCAACAACAATCGTGATAATGCTCCGCAATAAAGACTTACCTATATCGGTACGTTCATATGATTTTTGGAATATTGATTTTAGAATGATTAAAGGTATTTTAAAAATCAGTATCCCGGCAAGTTTGGAAAATAGTGTTTTTCAAATTGGGAGAATTATTCTTACAAGTCTGGTTGCTGTATTTGGAACAAGTGCTATTACAGCAAATGCAGTTACAGGAAGCCTTATCAATGTTGCGACCATTCCGGGGCAAGCATTGGGGCTGGCTATTACTACAGTAGTTGCACAATGTATTGGTGCTAAAGAATTGCAACAGGCAGTTTTATATACAAAGCATCTGGTTAAAAAAGCATGGATTTATATGATTATTTTGAACATGGGAACTTTACTTCTGTTGAAACCAATTTTGAGTTTATACCATATGTCTGATACAACATTTTCATTAGCTTTTACAATTATGCTATTACATATTGTTGGGTGGGTAACGGTTTGGGCTATGTCATTTTCTTTGCCTAATGCGTTCCGAGCAGCCGGTGATGTAAAATACCCAACAATTATTTCAATCGTATCTATGGCTGTCTTTCGTATAGGAACCGCATATTTATTAGCTTATGCTTTTGATATGGGTGTATTGAGTGTCTTTTATGCTATGCTCATGGATTGGACTTTTCGGTGTATTTGTTTCTTTTTGCACTGGAAAAGCGGGAAGTGGAAGCAACATACAGCTATTTAAAAAGTTATGCTATTTGATGTGGAATGATTGGGGGCTATATATATTTTTTGAAGCTCCCTTTCAGTATAAAAAACCATAAACCAAGCACCGCCCCATGTGGGAGAAAGGGGGAAATTTCTATGGATTGCACAGAAGCATACAGGGAACACATCATGTATTCTTTCAACGGTTTCTGCAAAGTCGTCATACGCTACACATTCCCACAAATCCAAACTTAGAAGAAATCCAAACTTTCCTCTGTAAATCCTTTATTCAAGGCATTTTCTGATAAAAAAGTTTGGATTTTGTTTTGTACTTCTCTTGTCAGAAATGAGAATAAATTGATTGAAACAGAGCTAAATAGCAATGTTTTACGCATTTTGTCATAATTGGAGTATTGTACTTTGTGAAACGAAATCCAAACTTTTTCCGGCAAGAATCCCCAATTATCAAGCTGTTTTCAGAAAAGTTTGGATTTTATATAAGTTTGGATTTGTGGGCAGTGTGTATAACTCCCCGTCTTATGGAGCTGTGGGCAACACTGTTTGCAGGATGTGGGAAAGCTGCTTTTGCTTTTCCATATGCTGTGAATAGTGTTGTCCATAGCGGAATGGGGAGTTATGCACACTGTCCACGATGCTTTTTTTGCTTTTAAAGGCTTTTCGGGGCTGGATATTACCGGGTAGGGTTATTGTCCCGGGCTGGCTGTTCCTGTGCGCTTTTTGGCGGCTCTGTGCGCCCTAAATATTGGTTCAGGTTCTCCAGTTTCCGGTTCAGCGATTTCAGCTCCTTATCGCAGTTTTTGTAAGTGGCGGTCAGTTCCTTCTTCTGTGCGGTCAGCTCCTGATATT
>CAQBGY010000705.1 GCA_948759685.1 uncultured Eubacterium sp. | reverse complement strand
TGTGCTCTTCCGATCTGGCCTGGCACATTTCCGCAATGCCGATATATCCTACCGCAAGAGTACCATGCTTCATGGCTTCATAAATACCCTTAAAGCTGGCTTTCTCATAATCCGCAACGGTGCCATTCTGGTACATAAACTTAGCCGAAGCGACAGACTGCTTACAAACGTGATAGAACCGATCAATCAAGGAAAGCTCTGTCAGATGCAGAACTTCATCCAGCTCTGCCCAAAAGCCATCAATATCGGGAGTTTCCCTCTCACCAAGACAGATACCATGTTTAATACCAATTTTGGGCAGATTCATTGTTGTGGGACAAACATTGCCACGGCCAACTTTGGAATAGCCAAGACCGTTTCGGTCATATCCCATCAATGTCCGACAGCCCATAGTAGCCATCTCTGTATCGGGATCGCCAGGAGTTTCAACATTCTGGGAGTAACCGCAGTTTACAATATTGGGATAAATCCTCTTGCACAGAGAGCGAATGGCGAGCTTCTTGATATCGTAGTTCGGATCGCCAGGATTGGCATTCACACCCTTCTTGTATTTGAAAATACTAATTGGGAAAATGGGAGTCAGATAGTATTTTCCAATACCCGCCATACTTGCATCCATCAACCAGCGAGAAACCATGCGGCCCTCAACGGATTTGTCTGTACCAAAGTTGATTGAGGTGAAGGGGATCTGCGAACCAGCGCGGCTTTCCAAGGTGTTCAGATTGTGATAGAGACTCTGAGCAGCCTGTTTGCCCTCACGCTCCAGCATATCAAGTGCATACTGATAGATAGCGCTATCCTGCTTGAAATACTCATCATCAATAGACAACCATTTATTTTTGGCGTGAGTGATGATAGTCTCAAGCTCATTCTCAGGCAGATTTCCAATATAGCGGCACCCATCAGCGTAATGCTTATAAAAGCTTTTCTTCACAAAAGGAGCTAAGTCATAGTCCAAATGGCAAGAAGCTACTCCACCATACTGCACCTGGCTTTGAATCTGGAAGATTACCGCAATAAGCTGGCAAGCCGTTGAAAAACTATTTGCAGGCCGCACATCACCATTTCTGGTAGTAAAACCATTGCTGAGCAGCCTCTGGAGATCGGCAAACAGGCAGTTATGAGAACCAATGTCGTACTCGGACAGATCGTGCAAATAAATCCGAGATTCACGGTGCGCCTGAGCAACCTCAGGCCGAATAAAGACGTTTAGCGCAATATTCTTATGGAGAACATTGGCGCTCTCAAACTTTCGCCCACCAAAGGAATACTCATCAACATTTGCGTTCTGATTCTTAACATTGTTGCACAAAAGGATATCTTCAATCTTCTTGTTCAACTCATTATTGCGCTGCCGTTCTTGGTTGCGCTTTTCACGGTACTTGATATAGGCTTTGGCAGTCTTCTTGCAATGGCTATTCATCAGGCCATCTTCAACCATGTCCTGAATCTGCTCTACATCAATAGTACCACTGAACGTAGAATTTGCGATTTTGCTGGCGACCCGCAAAGCTACCGCTTCATCTACTTCATCCGTTTGAGCCATAGCTTTGGAAATTGCTCCTACAATTTTACTGGCATCAAACGGCTCTACACGTCCATCACGCTTCTTAATTTCTGTAATCATTCAATTCCTCCCGCCATTTCAGTAACCAATTGATAAATCTCGTCCCAGTTATGCGCACGAACCATGCTGTTTCTCTCAGCGTCATACGAACGATTATGAGGCCGATCAAACAAAATTTTAGCGCACGATGTTGTCTCTAAATTGTGCGTCCCATCATCAATCATCACATCGCCTTTGATTAAACTTTTATCACTTGCGATAATGACATCCTCCCATTTAAGATAGGGATATAGCTCCAAGAAACGCTTCATTTTTGGTTCAACAGTTCTGTAGTGAGTCGCTGTAACTGGACGTATTTTATGTCCATCATTAATCAGACGCTTCATAACTGGAAAGGCACGATCCATCGGCTGTAGCTTTGCCCACAACAGAGGATCATACAGAGGGGTAAACAACTCATTTGATGTCAACTCTGGAAAGAATTTGGCGATATTCCAGTCAGTAATATCTTCAAACTTGACTGATGTACCACAGCGATGGTTTAGCTCAGCAACCCAAACCCCAACCAGATCCCACATAACATCATCCATGTCAACCAGGGCTATTAAACTTCGCATTTGCTTTCCTCTGCTTTATCCTTTGGAGTAAGGTAATGCGGCATATCATCGAATTCCATTTGCCCTAACTCCTGATGATGAATTATTGAAAGAAGATTCCACACCGCCGCCGCAAGATGATCTTCGTCTTCCATACCCATGATAAACTTGTCAATATGGCGCTTAGCAGAATCAATGTAGCGGGAGAATGGCATACCCTTTTCCCAATTACGGTCAGCATACTTTTTACTTCCCAGCTCATACCATTTGGCAAGTCTGAGAATACCAAATGGAGTAATTAAATCGTAGCGTCCTTTTCCTTCTGACGGTTCACGCATTGCGCAACCGTCACCGTATGAAATACGCTCGCCACCATCATTAATCTTGCCATCTAAACTCATTACTCCACCTCAATGTCATCAAAAATAACCGGAATGCGCTTCTGGAACTCTCTCAGTAGCGGGATTGTAATTTCACGCATCTGCGGATGTGCTGCGGGTGCTGTTCTCAAACGGAAGAAGTGCCGCCATTCACGAAGATTCATTGTAATGCAAATTTCTGTCTTAGTAGAGTTGTTCAGTACAGAACGGGCGATTTGGGGGCTTGCACCAAGCTCAAGCATTTTGAAATAGTGCTGCTCTGCATCCTCACAAGCTCTTGTCCACTCTTCAACAATGCGGTTGATT
>CAQBGY010000704.1 GCA_948759685.1 uncultured Eubacterium sp. | reverse complement strand
GGGTTGGACGGCTGTCCTTATTTGTTTAGAATAAGGACAAAAAGGAGTGGTATCTATGCAATTTGAAAATTTAGCTTTGGAATGGCTTGACGTTAAAAAGAAATATTGGAAGGAGTCGACGGAAGCACATTACAGATATGAACTATACAGTTATATTCTGCCTGATTTGGGTGAAATGGAAGCAGAAGATATAACAGAAGAAACCATACAAAATATTGTATGTAAATGGCAGACAGAACACAGAAAAAGCGGTAAAGTAATTAAGAAATCAACAATTTCAAACCTGGTAATGCTTATCCGCCAGGTTATAAAATATGGAAATAAAAAGGGCATTACTTCATTTGTTAAACCGGAAGTGTTTTATCTTCCCGAGATATATGAGGATAAAACGAAAATATATACTTATGAAGAACAAAAAGAAATTGAAGATGCAGTCTTTTCAGAATTGTCTTTTAAGTCCTTTGGGATACTTTTAAGTTTAAATACCGGAATACGAATAGGCGAGTTATGCGCGCTTCGCTGGAGTGACATTGATAATATTCAAAATGTAATGTTGATACATAATACAATACAGAGAGTTTATGATAAAAATGCCAATCCCAAAACCAAAATTATTACCGGAACTCCTAAAACCATAAAGTCAAAAAGGAATATACCATTGTCGAAGAAGCTGCAAAATGTAATTGGGTTATTGCCTGATATTGAAAGCGATGGGTACATATTGACTAACACATCTTCGCATATGGAACCGAGGACGTTTAGGCGATTTTATAAAGACTTTTTATTGAGACATAATATAAAATATTTAAACTTTCACTGCCTGCGGCATAGCTTTGCCACACGACTGATTCAGAATGGGGCTGATTATAAATGTGTAAGCGAACTGTTGGGGCATACGAATATTAATACAACGCTTAATATGTATGTACATCCCGATCTAAAGCAAAAGCGGCTTTGCATGGAACTTTTTGAAAAATAAATACTTCAATTAAGCAGGGGACGGATACACTGCGCGGAAGAATGTTCGTTCAGCTACAGCTATGATGAAACTGGACTGGAAAGCCTGCTGATAGATGTATTTATCCTGAATGAAGGCAAATTCATCACATATGTTGCCTGCCAGCCGAAATGAGTCACACCCGGGTCACGCGGCCGAGCAGAGGAAAAGCTTTTCCCCTGCCCCATTGTGGACGCGGGTTTTATTAGAATTCAAGTTCCGTCTCATTCTCTTCACAAATGCCATATTCGAGCATTAACTGTTCCTGATAATTCATGTCCGAAATGGCACGCTTTATATCATCGAGACGGTTCTGCTCTAGCAGAATTGCAACGAGCTGGTTAATCTGTTCGCGTCCGCGTTTTTCCCCAATAGCAATCCCCCTGTTTTCAATTCTGTCCAATAATTCACACATTCTGACTCCTCCTTTTCTATGTCTTTTCTACAGTGTATCCAACACTGTATCATACCGTTTATCCCCTGTAAGAGCATGCAGCAATTTTAAAAATTCATCAACATGTTTAATACTGGTTATTCGGTACATAGTTTTCCTTTCTCCTGAGATTTATAAAATATTCGGCAATCATACGGAAATCGCTGTGGAAATTATCAAGCTTGTCGTCCAAAAATGCCACCTCCACAAGATTGATTCTGTAATCATTCACATAAGGCATTAACTCCTCTGAAATATTCAGGCATTCAAACAGTCGTACAGGCTTGTTCCAGCGCTTTGTGCCAAAATGGAGGACAATGGTAATGACCGGGTATTTTGGTTTATCTTTTTCCGTTTTAGTAAGCTGCCCGCGGTAGGAAGCGCCGTCATATCCAATGACACGCATAGGCATGTATGGTTCCGTGTCCGTCTCGTGCTCCAGGCCTACCAGTGCAAAACAGACGCCACCGGGAATCCAACGTTTGGCGGCATTGCGCTCCTGCTCGTGAATCTCGTTGTTAAATTTGTATTGACTGCGGTCCTTGACATTCACCAGGTCATGTTCAGAAACCACCTGCCTGCCATCAAACAGTACACCATTTACAATATCCGCAAGCACATCATTGTAATCCGCAAGTATCTTTTCAGTAATATCTTTTGTCCCCATCAACTGCTCCTTGTAATTTTATAGTAACACAGCATACATTAATTTACTATAACAAATTTAAAACAGGTGAATATGCGTTCTGAATCAGAATATCAAGCAAACATTTGTATGTCTATACAGAAAATAAAGGCTTTGCACTTTTTAATGCACGTAGGTACTCAAATTAAAGTTGTCAGCATAGCTGATGAGTCTTTGGAACTTACGCAAAGACTTTTAACATTGTTACATCTGGTTGGTCGAGTAGACATATTGAAAATAAGACTACCGCAATCCCACTGGCTTTAGACGGTGGGTTAAGGTAGCCAAAAGTAGCGGTTTGTGCTATACTTTCGCTATGGGGACATGGAAATCAAAAAACAGACATAAATATTTATTACAATACCATATTATTTTTGTATGCAATATACAAAAGATTTGTCAGTAAGGGAATGGGAATGCCCGGTTTTCGGTGCAAAACATGACAGGGATATTAAAGCCGCAAGGAATATTTTAGCAAAAGGACTAATGCAAACAGCGTAAAGGGAAACAGTATAGGACAGGGACTGCCCGAATTAACGCCTGTGGAGATAGTAGGTTACCAGGTCGATGAAGCAGGAAGCCCATTGGCTTTAGACAATAGGTAGTTCACGAAATAAATAATATAGTCTGTACAAAATTTATAAATTGTGTTATTGTAAATAATGTTCAATGGTCTATTAATTGTCCTTATTCTAAACAAATAAGGACAGCCGTCCAACCCTTTTAGGCGGTATTT
>CAQBGY010000703.1 GCA_948759685.1 uncultured Eubacterium sp. | reverse complement strand
GGGACAGGGTGGCTGCAAACCGTGAAAAAGGCAGGTCTACATGGGTTGATATAGACGAGTTCCACCGTGTAGCGACACGTTGTCGCATATAAACTCTGCGTGGGAGAAATCCTGCAAAGAGGTAAAAGTGACGGGAAGGCACAGCCTTCCTAACTGATATTCCGAGGAGTGGAATGACGGGGTAACGCCCTGAAACGCTCCCCCTGATACTGCGTTGGAGGAAACGGGGCGCAATCCCTGCGACCGACACAGCACGCTGAAGTCGGCTGGACACACCCGCCTTACACGAGGTAAAAGACGGTAGGGTAAAGACGAGCCAGAGGTGGCCGTGGGTGATAGGCCGGGGGTTCATAACCGCATATGGCGAGTATGCTTAATGCTGACAAAATCCTGAATGTACAGGTCTAAAATTCGAGCGGTCAGAAAGGCCGCTGTCGCAAGTGCGGCGTGTGTGGGGTAAAGTACGATTGGTGAATAGGAACTACCCTGCGGTGTTACAGGCACCGCCCAGCACACAGGCTTAAAGGGAAACCTAAGTGCGGTTGAAATTAAGGATAGGAGTATTGGAACGTGGAAATTCCCCGGCGTGGAGCCATTGCGGGCAGGGAAGCGCTGGAAGGGAAAGCCGTGTCACCACTTACCGGGGGTGCGGTATAACTTTCCTTAACCGGGGAGGAAACAGCAGCCATGTTACCTGTGAAGCCGTGAAAAAAGTAAGCGGTGGAGGGAAGGGCTGTAGTCAGGGTAAGATTGCAAGAAATAATTATGTTACAGACAAACTCCATAGGTTCGGGTAGGACTAAGAAAGGCCAAATCCACTAAGGAAAGAAGGCCGACTATGGCAACAAAAGACAAGGCAAAGAAGAAATCAAAGCTGCGCCATGCGGAGTATTACGACTTCCAGGGAATCCAGGACAAGCTGTATGCCGACAGCCAGAAAGGACGGGTATTCAAACATCTCGTAGAGGTTATTACCCTGCCGGAGAATATAAGGCTGGCATACCGCAACATCAAGGCAAACCACGGGAGCAAGACCGCTGGCACGGACGGAAGGACAATCAAGGATTTAGAGAATCTCCCTGATGAAAAGCTGGTTGCGCTGGTTCAGAAAAAGCTGGGCTGGTATAAGCCGCAAAGCGTCCTGCGTGTGGAAATCCCAAAAGGCAGTGACCCAACGAAAAAGCGTCCGCTTGGGATACCCACTATACTCGACCGCCTGATACAGCAATGCGTGTTACAGGTTCTTGAACCAATCTGCGAAGCAAAGTTTCATGACCACAGTTATGGGTTCCGCCCAAACAGAAGCCAGGAACACGCTGTTGCGCTGGTTTATAAGAACATACAGCTGTCGCATTATTATTATGTTGTGGATATCGACATCAAAGGATTTTTCGATAATGTAAACCATGGCAAGCTGTTAAAGCAGATGTGGGCAATGGGAATCCGTGACAAAAAGCTGCTGAGTATCATATCGGCAATGCTGAAAGCGGAGGTTGCGGGGATAGGCTTCCCGGAGAAAGGCACGCCGCAGGGCGGCATTATCTCGCCGCTCCTGTCCAATATCGTGCTGAATGAGCTGGACTGGTGGATAGCCAGCCAGTGGGAGGACTTCCCCACCCGGAAGAAGTATGCTGCCGGGACGAATTACAACGGGACGGAAAACAAAGGGAATAAATATAAAATGCTCCGGGACTACACACGGCTGAAAGAAGTTACCTGTGTACGGTATGCTGATGATTTTAAGCTGTTTGCGAAAAGTTACCAGCAGGCACAGAAACTGTTTTATGCGGTGGAGGGCTGGCTAAAGGGCCGGCTGGGGCTTTCTATAAGCCCTGAAAAATCCAAAATCGTAAACCTCAAAGAGACGTATTCGGAGTTTCTCGGTTTGCGTATTAAGGCGACAAACCACGGCAGTGAACACAGCCCCAAATATGTAGTGGAGAGCCATATCAGGGAGAAGTCACTTGATAAAATCAAATCAGATATGAAAAGGCTGATACACGACATTGAATTTCCCGGACACGGAAAACGTGCGGAACATGCGGCGGTAGCCCGTTATAATTCCTACGTTATAGGTGTCCACAATTATTACAGCATGGCAACTTTTATCTGCCATGACTTCCATACACTGGCCTTTTCAGTCCATAAGAGCCTGAACGCGAGGTTGAAAAAGCGTCTGAAAACTGTAAAACAGGTAAGAAAGCGAAAACTTGGATATGTAATTCCTGATTATATTAAGGAGCGTTATGGCGGTAGCGAACAGCTAAAATTTGTCCGGGGATATGCGCTTGCACCGATTGGGTATGTAAAACACAGGAATCCCATGATGAAGCGGTGCATAACCAACAGCTACACGCCGGAAGGACGTGAGGCAGTCCACAAAATGCTGGGGAAAAGCATAGATACAGGTATCATGCACTATCTCATGCGTAACCCAATCCCATACCGGACAGCGGCTTACAATGATAACCGCATATCGCTTTACTGCGCCCAATACGGAAAATGTGCGGTAACTGGCAGGAAACTTGAAAGAAATGAAATCCACTGCCACCACAAGTTACCGAAATATCTTGGAGGAACGGACGAATATAAGAATCTGGCTATCGTCAGTGAAGATGTCCACCGCCTGATACACGCAACAAACCCGGAAACAATCAGGAAATACCTTGAAAAACTGAACCTTGATGCCAAACAGTTGAAGAAGCTGGAGAAATTTAGAAGCCTTGCAAAAGTTGAGAGTTGTCTGAAATGTAACGCAATCTAAGACCTTGATGGCAAGCCGGATGAATCGAAAGGGTTCACGTCCGGTTTAGAGCGGGGGAAAATCCGGAGATAACATCAAAGGATTACCTA
>CAQBGY010000702.1:1677-2855 GCA_948759685.1 uncultured Eubacterium sp. | reverse complement strand
ACGTTTTTACAACCGATGTGAACAGAAAGTAAAAACGGCTTTTAATTATTTAACCCTATTAAAAGCCACGCTATTTATACCAACTTTAGAAAATAATTAAAAGCCGTTTTTACTTTCTGTTCACATCGGTTGTAAAAACGTCTTAATGACGCCAAGTACAATCTACCCCAAATAGAGGAAAAATAGCAATCAAATGATTTAACTATAAACAATTTCCTTTGATTCAAATCACTAGCATACAGCTTTAATATATTCTTTTTCAACAAAATTCTTTCCACATCCAAAGTAGCTTCATACTGATGTCTTAAGCTATCAAAATCTTTAGTAGACATAAGAGATTCTGTATTGTATGTTACATAATGATATAAGGGCTTTATAACACATGACACCGCGCAAGATGATAATAAGAATTTTGCACAAAACACATAATCTTCTCCACCTTTATAACTTGCAGAAAACATAATATTATTCTCTGTTGCAACAATACGTCTAAAGAAAAAACGCCACACTACGCCCCAATTGCTACTTATCACATCTTTCAAACATTCTTCTAAAGATGAATAGGAAAATAGCCGCATGGTAGTACGTTTTTTATTTTCACAGTAAAAGCCAAAAGAAACCACATCCGCATTAGAAGCTATGGCCGTATGATATAGCAATGTAATTGAATTAGGCTCTATCCAATCATCACTGTCTATATACCAAATATATTCACCATTCGCCTCTGCCAGTAAAAGGTTGCGAGCTGCCGCAACACCAACATTGTACTTCCCAGAAATAATCCTAACCTGATCTTTTCTATTAGGATATTTTTTCAAACAAGATTCTATGACCTGTACACTCCTGTCGGGTGAACAATCATCATAAAATATAAATTCTACATCCTCAAAAGTCTGACTGAATAACGAATCTGCACATTTGTATACAAAACTCTCGCATTTATATACAGGTACTAATATTGAAACTTTACACATAAATCCATAGAACAAGGTAAACAACAAGTTTATTTAAGTTCATAACAAAAGTAAAAAGTCCATTTTTGAGTCCTAATGTGAATATTAATCTTTTTTCTCTTCTAACCTCCTAAGGCTTTTACTTCTTTTCAATAGCCTTTCTCCACGCTTCTGCGCTGAAAAATAGGCAGGATAGACTTTACTTATTAGCTTTTGAATAGGTAC
>CAQBGY010000702.1:0-1667 GCA_948759685.1 uncultured Eubacterium sp. | reverse complement strand
AAGCCAGTGCTACAACGAAATAGACTTTTATCGGGACTTTGGTATTTAAGACCCTAGACACTTCTATATACATTCTGAACCGATTAGACAGCGAAGAGGATACCCCATACTCTGAATCGAAAACAGACAGCGCACGAGGTATGTATCGAAATACAAAGTTTTCTTTATAAAGGGTATATAACTGATGATAATCAGCACCTATTTTATATGATTTATCAAAAGGATGGCTCACGGCTAGTGAGTGCCTTATCCACACCGATTGGTGAAAAATGGGAAAGAAAGTATTCATGCAATCTAAAGGCTGGCAAACTTGATAATACCTGCCAAACGAAAAGACACATATTCGGTCGCCATATATCACTCCCACTTCAGGGCGTGTATTTTCTTCATTAGTAAAGACCGCTTGCAACACTTGCTCTTGTGGAAATCCATCACCACTATTCATGAAATTTAACCACTCACCTGTAGCAACAGCTATCCCTTTATTCATTGCATCATAAATTCCTTCATCAGGCTCACTCACCCAATATGCCAATTTATCTGCATACCTTTTGATAATATCCACCGTGCCGTCCGTACTACCTCCATCAATGATTATGTATTCAATATTAAGATAAGTCTGATTAATAACCGAAAGGATAGTTTGTTCAATAGTCGTTACGGAATTATAAACTACTGTCACTACTGAAATCAAAGGATTATTCATTTATTATTTCTCAATTTAATTTTATTTTAGCCAAATCCCTTTAGCTGTACCATTTAAGATCCTCAATATCTGCATTCTTCCAATACAAGCCTGCAAAGCAAATACTGAAGCAGGAACGATCAGTATACCTTCTATACCATAATGTTCGCAACAATACTCCATCAACGGAATAGAAATTAAAGCAAATGACAGATAGGCAATTAGTTGCAATCGCACTTTACCCGTTCCGTTAACAAGAAACATATACACATTACCTCCCGTCTGACATAATACATATATTGCCATATAAACCGACAATGAAAAAGAAACAGATACAGAATCACCAATCCACCATTGATAAAGAAAATCCGAACAAAGTAGCATCAACGCCAAAACTGGAATACATAACAGCCATAATTTTTCCAATTTTTTCAGCACACTCCGCATCCAGACATAATCATTTTTAGTGTATGCATCCGTAAAAGCAGACCAAAACGGAGTAAGAACTATCACAAATGCCATATTGAGTACATTAAAATATTTATAAGCAATATTATACTGTGTAACTGCTTCCGGTCCCTGAACTCTCGACAAGATAATATTGACAAATTGAAAGATGAACAGCATAGAAACCATAATAATAAAAAACTGACCACCAAGCCCTAAAATATTTCGTGTCAAAGAAAAACGAACGTCACGTAAGGAAGGTGCTATTATTCTATATCTTCGCATACGAAAAGTTACAGTGGAAACAACCAGCAATAATATACAAGGTACACCCGAAAAAGCAAAGGCCAACGCGCTCAAACTTCCTGAAGTCGTCTTTGTTAAGATATAAATACAAGCAAAAGCCAACACCTGTCCACCCGTTTGAATCAACGAAGCTAAAGCAGGCTTTTGGTCTGCCGTCAGCATGGTAGTAAAGATACTTGCCACAATGTTCAGGCAAAAGAAGCATGCCAACAAACCGAAAACCAGACTC
>CAQBGY010000701.1 GCA_948759685.1 uncultured Eubacterium sp. | reverse complement strand
CATGTATCTGTCTTAACATGCAACTAATCGCTATTTTATCCCGAATTGGGGTAACCTATTATATATAATGTATATGAGAAATGTAATTTATAAGATACTAACAGGGTGCTACATGGTAGCTGCCCTGTTGTTAGTAAGTTCCTGTAATGACAATGTGGATATACAACAGTCTTACCCGTTCCATATCGAAACGATGCCTGTACCGAAAAAATTAAAGGTGGATGAAACGGCGGAAATACGCTGCCAGCTTCACCGGAACGGACGGTATGAGGAAACAAAGTATTTCATTCGCTATTTCCAACCGGACGGGGCGGGAACACTGAAAATGTCCGATGGGACGGTTTTACTGCCGAATGACCTGTACCCGCTTCCGGGTGAAACATTCCGGCTTTACTATACCTCTGCATCCACCGACCAGCAAACGGTAGATGTGTATTTTCAGGATAGCTTCGGGCAGTTGGAACAACTGACGTTTTCATTTAATAATGATAGTAAAAAAGAACAGGAATAAACTTTTTTAAATGAATGTGTTAAAAAACACTCTGCAAAATATTGTTGAGTGTTTTTTTATGGGTAACTTTGCAAAAACAGTTCAAAATGAAGACCATATATAAATACATAGCAATTTTAGTATCTGTGCTTGTTTCTCTAATAATATTTAAAGTATTATTTTGTAGATTATATTGCCAAGCTGATTTTGCCATGACTTTAGCAACTTCAAGAGAGTCCATTTTGACAATATCAGGCTTGTTATCAGGTATTATTATGGCATATTTGACATCAAAAGTTCTTCAAATACGTGAAGAAAGGTTAGCCAAACTACCACAAATAAATGAACTAACTCAAAAAGTACATAAGTTTAGGAGTATTATTAATAAGTTATTATCAACTGACTTATTACCTCAAGCAGGACGAAACATTGTAGACACAAAGTATAAAGGACTAACCTTTTTTGATTACAAAGAAATTTCTTTTGTTGGTTCCAAACCATCTGAACTATCAACAAAGTATTCGCAAGATACTCACTGTGGTGGCATATCAAATCTATATTTAGAATTAAGAGCCTTTGTTCCAAAAGAACACAAGTTTGATGAAACTTTATATTCAGAATTTGAAGTATCTAAGTTCTATGAAACTCAGTTATTAGAAAAATGGGTTAAATATGATTGTGGCAACGGTTTATGGTATTATTTTGATAATGAATATGCTATTTATAAGAATAAATACAAATTTGATATTTATCAGAAATACAAAGAAGAAATTCTTATGAACTGCCTACAAATAGACAAAGAAAGATATCAAGGGATGCAATTTGATAATGAATTATTAGCCAAATTAGGTACACAGATGCACAGCGATATTATTCCAAAGTTATTTAAAGCCCAATTATCTATTGAGAGAGGCTTGCCTCTAATTGTTAATTATTTATTTGTCATGTTTGTCTTATTAGTATTGCTTGGTGTCATAATACCTTTATTCTCTAATTTATTTATGCTGTGTCCTATTTGGGATATAATTTCTATTTCTGGGACTATTGGTATTTGTTCCTATATAATTTTATCTTTCTATGGATTTATGAAACAAGAGATTGATATTAGAAAAATAGGTAAAATCTAAAAACAGGTCTTTTATTTATTTTTGATTTTCATATATTATAGAAATGCTTTAAGAACAAAATTGAAAACCTTAAAATAATCAGTTCATTTGCTATTCTCTTGGTAATAGGCGAAGATTGCTCCCTGTAAGGACGTAAACTTTATTATTGCATTTTCCGCTATTCGCTTTATTTTCCGCAACATTCGTTCAAGTTTTTTTACAATAGCAGAAACAATTCATTATATATAGCGATTATCATAATGATGACAAGGTTATCCCTTTAATGTAGCTAAAACAGCATTTTACATATTTTTTCCTCTCCCAGTATTTAGGTAATACTTACCCCGTTTTTGTTTAAAATTTACATATTGATATAATTTAAATGGGTTATCATATAATCAGAAGCGAAAGCAGCACAATGAAAATAAACGCCATGCAAAACAGGTAAACGGCAGAGATAAACAACCGGAGAACGAACCGAATAATAAAAAAGCCTATGATTAGGGCTATCCACATTTCGGGGGTGCTGGTGGCTGCCTGATAGATGATAAAAGCAAGTATAAACCATCGTAAAAAAGTCGTTATCTTATTATATACTTTCATTGTCTTGGTGTGTTGTGGGTGGATTGCTCCACCCGGCTAATAATCAGGCACAACGGAAAACAAAGCCGTTATCCATCCAGTAATCAGTTATAAACAGGTCACGGGCAAAAGCCGAATAATCAAAGTAGGTTTTTGCGAACTCCGGCAGGTCATAACATTCCTCTACGATTGCATAGGCGTAATCTTCCTCGTCTGTATACTCTCCCTGATATTCGTCCTCAAAAGAAGAAATAAGGTCGTCCGCATCTTCTTCGCTTATATCGCTGTTGTGGTGGTCGCACCATACGAAAAACGCTTCCTGCTCGGTTTCGCTTAGTTTTTCGATGGCATCCCAAAGCTCAAAGAACTTATCAGAAAGCCAACTTTCGGAAATCAAGGCTTCGGGTATGTCCTCGATGTCCTGAAACATAAATTCCGGGTCTTCTTCGTCCTCGTGGAGTTCCCGGCACGCTTCCATAAATTCGTCCTTGTCCGAATAATCGAAAAGGTCTAACCACTTGCCGAAAAGTGAACCGTTGTTATACTTGGCGTAAGTACCTACATAAACTCTTGCTGCTGATAATGTTACTGTTTCCATGACTTTTGTATTTTAATTGTTTACATCGCTTATCGCCCACCACATAAATTTTTCCTTTAACTGAATGGGAACATTGTCTTTTCAAAG
>CAQBGY010000700.1 GCA_948759685.1 uncultured Eubacterium sp. | reverse complement strand
TTGGAAAGCAGCTCGAAGAACAGAATAAGTCCTATGCTGACTACAGCATACGAAATGAGCCTGAAATCTCTATTCTTTATTTGGCTTATAATCAATGGCAATAATACGGTAATAGACAGAAGCCAATATAGTATCGATCTTGATACCATCGATACTATCGTTGCAAATGGCTGGAAGCACAAGGCTATAAAGAATATCCAGTAAAAAGCATTGGCTCTGCCACTTAAATTTTGGGGCTTTAGTAGCATTGCTACAATCATTATAGCGCAAAGAAACAAAAGCATGCCATATCCTTTGCCCGTGTCGGCATCTTTCAGGTACGCGGTGGCGTATTTCTCACTTATAACCGTAAATCTGAGCAATAAATCTCCTGCGGTAAAAGCAAGGGTTAAAGACAGAAGGAAAATCAAAATCATAGTAGCCGAATTCATCTTTCTGCTACATATAAAGTATGTGGGCAGAAACACAATGGCAGAAGTATGGAATGTCGCGGCCAACAAGACCAAGACTATAAAGGGAATTAACCGACGCTGTAATAAGTAATCATAAGAGAAGAGGACAAGGGCAATTGCCATATATTGGCGAAGGATGTGAAGCGACCCGAAAAAGAACCCCAAAGCTATGAATATCACTACGCTGAGCCACGTACATGCCGAATATCGATATATAAATCTGCAAATGGGTAAATAGATAAATATAGCTGTGAATAAGAGGTAATTGTGAAAATCAAAGCCTAAGTGTGATATTCCCCAGTTCCATAATATATATCCAGGCTCCCATTTGAGGGTAAGAGCCTTTTCTAGCGATATTTTGGAAACGTCGCGAAAGGCTAAATAATATTGCATAGTGTCCTGTCCGACAGTAAACTCTCTTTGCCAGGCCAGCAGAGTGAACTGGATGAATACTATGCCCAGAAAGACAAGCTTCTTTTTCTTGTCGGACATCGGCATAAAATGCACTATCAAGGCCCAAAGGAAAATAGAGAAAAAATTTATGGCAAAAATCGGCATTACGAAATATTTTATGCTGTGGTTACAATTAGTGGTAGTTGACCTGTGTCATCTTAGTTTGTCGACCAATTTGCCGATAAACGGGATATTGCGTCGGATAAATAATGAGAATGCCGGCCTCAACTGAGGCTCTTTTGATAGTGTGGCTCTCTCTATTTTGTACTCGAGAGCCGGGTCGTAAAACGGCGATTTAACGTAGTTTTGCCACCAGTCCATCCACCAATAGGTGAATTCTTTCTATGGTTTTGCACCTGCATAGTGGATGATTACGGGTAGTCATACTCAAGAATCTGATTCAAGGTGCTGTAATCTTACAGCCACAAGCATAGACCAAACTCCCATAAGGCATCGAGAGAATGTAACGGTTAAGGCCACCCCTATATACGAGAACCAATAGACGCATGGTATACCGACACACAAGCCCAATAATGACGAATAAAGCGTTATAGAGCGCATCTTTTTCTCATGACCTTTTAAAATAAGATAGTTCGTTCCATAAATATTATTCATCGCAAGAAACACCAAACCTACAGAAAGAATCCTTAGCACTATTATGGCACTGTCAAAGTCGGCCGGGAAGAATGTATAGATTATCCACGGCGCTGTAAGGAAAAGAAATACTCCTATGGATGCAGACAATATAAGATTCAGTCTTGCAAAGAAAGTGTGTTTATCAATTCTTCTTGAAAGGAAGGGATAGAAAGTTCTTGAAATTATTGAAAAGAAACTGCTTCCGACTGTATTAAATCTGTTGGCTGCGTCATAGATACCGTTGGCTGCATTTCCGTGAAAAAATCCGAGGAATAGCACAGATGTGCTGTTATAAAGATTTGGCACGAGCTGATTGATAAATAAATCGAAATTGTCTTTAAGACTTCTCCGAATTTCCGAAAATGAAGGCCGTTTAAGATGATAACCCCATCTGTGAATGATAAACATGGCTCCACAACCTGCTATGATATAACCTAGAGACGTAAATAGAGGTTGCAATAGATAGTCTTCAGGTTTGTGTATAAACATAAAGACGCATAAAGTGAACAATAGCTTGACGAGCACGTTGAACACAGTAATATATTTCATCTTCTCAATTGCCTGAAACATCCAATCAGGAAACATGGCGTGACCGACAACGGTAAGGAAGCTTATCAAAAGCACTGCCCTCATATTTGAAAAATAAGGTACGAGGACAATTAGCAATAATAACAAAGAAAAAGAAACAATAACAAGCAACCAGCGCGACCACATTACTTTAGAATAAATTCTGCTAACGTCGCAGGTGTTATCACGACATCGTGCTACATCTCTTACTCCCGAAAATATGAATCCGTAATCGACGACTGTTTGGAAATATATCATGACTGCCATCGCGAAAGCAATTTCACCATATTTCACAACACCTATCGTATGCGCAAGATATGGTACAGTAAGAAGTGGGAAAACATATCCCGCAACTTGTAGCAACGATAAAGATATGAAATTCTCAAGTAAGGTACGCGAGTCCTTACTTTTGAATTTTAGCGATAATATTTTTTTTAGCTTCGAGATCAATCTTATATTTACAATTGATTATTTGTCAAGGTGCAAATACTTCCTCAAATTTCATCAGTACTACCTGGCGTAAAAGTTTCCACCCCGAAGTAGTCTAAAAAGTTGTTTCTTCAAAATATATTGAAGTTGTATAAATAAACCCTTAAGAAATTTGTCCCATTGGCTAACTATTCATATAGAAATCAATAGTCCCTTCGGTTCCTCTATCGGAGATAACTTGTCATAACATTAGTTCGCTATTGAAACAATAGAATTTATAGTTGGACAAATCTTTTTTGATACGTTCTTAATGAAGAATGAACAATTG
>CAQBGY010000699.1 GCA_948759685.1 uncultured Eubacterium sp. | reverse complement strand
TACACTCTTTCCCTACACGACGCTCTTCCGATCTACCCATTTTGTTTTTGGAACACGAATGTCGTGGTGCACTTTTGTCTGATAAATAGTTTCGTAATAATGCATTTGTTCTTCAGGAACATCTGATAGTTCCGCAATATTATCAGAACCGCGTACTGCAATATAACAGTCCATCTCTGACATTTCTTTTGCATCTAATTCCGCCATAAGCTGCATCTGTTCTTTTGTGCAGTTTAATAATACTTCTCTTTGTAGAGTGGGGTCTGTATAATGCACAAAAGGGACACCGCCTGCGGCATAAGTCTCTTTAACTAAAGCCCGTGCCAAATCTTTGGTGGCACTGCCAATATAATGAATGTATACTTTTTCTTCCGGTTGTACTTTAACAGAATAGTTTACCAGATTGTATGCCAGTTTTTTTATTCTCTCGTCCATAAAATCCTCCTTGTATATCATATAAATTGTCCAATCATCACTTATTTTATTCCTATATTTGGATTTTGTAAAGATTGAGGCATAATTTGACCCTGCTTTCTATAAATGATATACTAATATATGGATTAGTAGGACGATTCATAATAATAAAAATCAGGAGGACGATTGAAATAAATTTTCAATCTGTTTGTGCTTTGACGATAAGTGCAGGCACTTCTGATGAAAGCATTAGGAGGCAAACAATGCGTTTCATTCACACAGGAGATATTCATTTGGGAGCACACCCTGAAAGCAAGCGGGAATGGGCTGCAAACCGGGGAGAGGAAATATGGGGAACATTTGAAAAATTGATTAAAAAGATAAAAATGGATTCGGTGGATTTGTTGATTATTTCAGGAGATTTGTTTCATAGGCAGCCGTTGTTAAGAGAGATAAAGGAAGTTGATTATCTATTGTCCACGATACCGGATACGAAAGTGGTTATTTGTGCGGGAAATCATGATGCGATAAAAAAAGGCTCTTTTTATGAAGGTTTTCAGTGGAGCGAAAACGTAATTTTTTTAGAAGAACGTAACATACAGAAAGTTAATATTGATGAAATCAATACGTGTGTATATGGATTGAGTTACCATGAAACAGAAATAGAAGAGAATCTGTATGACCACATTATTGTAGATGATATTAATAAATTGAATATTTTAGTTGCTCATGGAGGAGATGAGAAACATATTCCGATTAATAAGAAAAAACTTGCGATGTCAGGGTTTGATTATGTTGCAATGGGGCATATACACAAACCGGAAATGGATGAGCGCAGCAGAATGGCGTATTGTGGTTCTTTGGAGCCGATTGATATGAATGATATTGGGAAGAGAGGATATATATACGGGGAAATAAACAAATATGGCTTGGAGCTGGAGTTTGTTCCTTTTGCAAAACGTATCTATAAAGAAATTGATTTTACCGTAACACCGAAAGTGACAAACATGGAAATCCGCCATAGACTGTTTGATATGATAGCAGAGAATGGCGAGGAGAACATGTTTAAAGTTACCTTTAATGGTTATAGAGATCCGGATTTTGAAATCAAGGAAAAAGATATTGAACAGATAGGAAATATTGTTTCTATTATGGATGAAACTGTTCCGGATTTTGATTTTGAAGAACTATATGAGGATAATCACGATAACATTTTAGGAATGTTTATAGAAAGATATCTTGATAAAGGATATTTGAATGAACGGGAGAAAAAGACTCTTTATTATGGCGCTAAAGCGTTATTAGACGCTATGGAGGATGAAACATGATTATAAAAGATATACAACTTACAAACTTTGGAAAATTTCATCATAAGGATATGCCGTTGGAGCCGGGGCTCAATATTATTTATGGAGAAAATGAGGCCGGAAAGACAACGATACATACATTTATCAGAGGGATGCTCTTTGGAATAGAGAAACAGAGGGGAAAAGCCAGCGGAAAGGATTTGTACAGTAAGTACGAACCTTGGGAAGACCCATCCAACTATCAGGGCATGATGCGGATTGAAAATGAAGGTATTACATATAGAATTGAAAGAAACTTTAATCGACAGAATAAATCTTTTAAAGTGATTAATGAAGATGCAGGGATAGAGCTTTCGACTGTTGAGATTGACCGTCTGTTCATGGGGTTAGATGAAAGCTGTTATTATAATACGATTAGTATCAGTCAATTGGGAAGTGTTACAGATAAGGAGTTGGAGGTTATATTAAAAAACTATGCTGCGAATCTGGGAACCACGAAATCTATGGAAATTGATATTAAAGCAGCTTTTGCCGATTTGGACAGTCAGAAGAAAAAGATTATACAGGAGAATAAGATTGGCGAAGAGGAAATTATAGAAAAGACTCTGAAGAATGTGAAAGAACAGTTGGAAGTATCAGAGAGAGAACAGCATAACATAATCGCATCTGTAGAGCAAAAGAAAGAGGCTGCGTATAAACTGGTTGACAGAAAAAAGGAACTTTCTACGTTGGATAAAAAACGTTTGGAGGAACTGGCAAAGCATAATGAGCGTAAAGACAAACTGTATCAGGATGTAATGAGTTATACTGCGGAAGTTGAAAAAAATACAGCCACATTAGACAAGATAAAAGAACATAAGGCAGAGCTGGAAAAGCAGTTGTTAGAAAAGGGTGTAGACAGCAGCGAAACAATGGAAGCGTTATCAGATAAAGTGATTCATCGCAGCAGCATGCCAATTACA
Organism: uncultured Eubacterium sp.; assembly: GCA_948759685.1. The sequence goes on along the minus strand of CAQBGY010000699.1, from coordinate 183 downwards.
TTTATTATTTTAGCACTCGCATTCATTGGGGCAGCAGTTGGATTTACTGTAGGTAATATTGAGTTTCTGGCTTTAAAAGAGTACTGGATTCGTCCGGCGGTATGCCTGGGAGTCGCTGCAATGTTTTTGTTTTTTGCAATTATTCGTTATGGTTTCAATCAAAGACGTAAAATGAAAAAACTG